>DAIDGT010000032.1 GCA_027459825.1 bacterium | reverse complement strand
AGATGTAACGGGGCTAAAGCCACGTACCGAAGCTGTGGGTGCATCGCAAGATGCGCGGTAGCGGAGCGTTCCGTAAGCCTGTGAAGCCATACCTGTGAGGGGTGGTGGAGGTATCGGAAGTGCGAATGCTGACATGAGTAGCGACAAACAGTGTGAGAAACACTGTCGCCGAAAGTCCAAGGGTTCCTGCGCAAGGTTAATCCGCGCAGGGTGAGCCGGCCCCTAAGGCGAGGGCGAAAGCCGTAGCTGATGGGAAGCGGGTGAATATTCCCGCGCCTGCCAGAAGTGACACACGCGGACTGTTGTCGAGGCTTAACGGATTGTCTCGGCTTTGCGAGCGTGTCGGGAAACAGCTCCAGCGTATAGACCGTACCCTAAACCGACACAGGTGGACTGGTAGAGTATACCAAGGCGCTTGAGAGAACGATGTTGAAGGAACTAGGCAAATTGCTCGCGTAACTTCGGGATAAGCGAGGCCCGTCTATGGGCAACCATGGGCGG
>DAIDGT010000031.1 GCA_027459825.1 bacterium | reverse complement strand
TTGATAGTTATTTTATATATAATGTTACAAATGAAGTTATTGAAATTGATTAATATTCTAAAAGAGTATTTCTATTTAAATGGAGTTATATATTTTGTAAAAATGTGAAGAAAAATAAATATAATATTTTTAAGAAAAATCAAAAGAATTATACCATGGTATCTATTATTATCATGTAAGTATATATTCTTATAGAATTCTTATGGAAATTAATGATACTGTTATACAATTATTGGATATAGGTATTGAAGAAGAAATTCCATTATATGCAATATCAATTAATTGAAAAGTATGGAAAATTATGGAATGAAGTACACATAAACAAAAAATCCAAAGTAATATAATTTAAGAAGATATTAATTTTTTTCAGATACTAAGATATATACTACTTACCTCTAAAAATCTATTCAAAGTATAAAAAACACATAATACAGATTTAGTAAATAAATATAGATTTACAATTGAATGTATTGGTATTATTATTACTTCAGTAATGAATTGAGGATTTTTTATGTAAAGAAAGTTGAGTTACATTACATTGAT
>DAIDGT010000030.1 GCA_027459825.1 bacterium | reverse complement strand
TCGTTCTCTCCGAAATGGCTTTAGGGCCAGCCTCGGGACGTGCGACAGGGGGGTAGAGCGACGGAATCCGAACGGGGGCCTTCCCGGCTACCCGTCGGAACCCAACTCCGAATACCCTGTTCGTGGACCCCGGGAGTCAGAGTGTGGGGGATAAGCTTCGTGCTCGAGAGGGAAACAACCCAGACCGCCGACCAAGGCCCCCAAAGCGACGCTCAGTGGTAAAGGAAGTGGGATTGCGGTGACAGCCGGGATGTTGGCTTAGAAGCAGCCACCATTTCAAAAGTGCGTAACAGCTTACCGGTCGAGCCATCCCGCGCCGAAAATGACGGGGACTAAGCGTCGTGCCGCAGTCGCGGATCCGCCTTGGCGGATGGTAGGAGAGCGTCGACGTCTGCTGTGAAGCGGCACCGATAAGGAGCCGTGGAGCGTCGTCGAGTGCGCATGCCGGAACGAGTAACGACAAGATGGGTGGGAAGCCCATCCGCCGAAAGCACAAGGTTTTCTGGGGAAGGTCAATCCGCCCAGGGTCAGTCGGGACCTAAGGCGAGGCCC
>DAIDGT010000029.1 GCA_027459825.1 bacterium | reverse complement strand
GCTCAAGCTCGAAACCGAAGCCACGGACTTCAGCGCAAGCTGGAGTGGTAGGGGAGCGTTCCCAAGCCGGCGAAGCGGCAGCGGCAAGCTAGCCGTGGAGGCTTGGGAAGTGAGAATGCTGGCATGAGTAACGAAAGAGGAGTGAGAAACTCCTCCGCCGAATGCCCAAGGGTTCCTGAGTAAAGCTAATCTGCTCAGGGTTAGTCGGGACCTAAGCCGAGGCCGTCAGGCGTAGGCGATGGACAACAGGTTAAATATTCCTGTACTACTTATAAGCGTTTGAGCAAAGGGGTGACGCAGAAGGATAGGTCAAGTTGGATAATGGATTGCCAATTTAAGTATTGAGAAGGGTGACGTTGGTAAATCCGCGTTGCCGTTAACTTTAAGGTATGATGAGTGCTCTGATCTCTTGTAGTGAATTGCATTTGACTGATTTCACGCTGACCAGAAAAACCTCTAGTGAGCTTTATAAGTAATCGTACCGCAAACCGACACAGGTAGACGGGCTGAAAATGCTCAGGCGTTGAGATAATTATCATTAAGGAACTCGGCAAAATAGCCTCGTAACTTCGGGAGAA
>DAIDGT010000028.1 GCA_027459825.1 bacterium | reverse complement strand
TAACTTTATGAAATATTTTTTATTAGAATCATAACTTTATGAAATATTTTTAATTATAATCATAACTTTAGATTTTAATATAACTTTATAAAATATTTTTAATATAATTTTATGAAATTTTTTTAATATAATTTTATGAAATCTTTTTAACCATAACTTTATAACTTTATTAAATCTTTTTAATATAATTTTATGAAATTTTTTAATATAATTTTATGAAATCATTTTAACCATAATCATAACTTTATGAAATCTTTTTAAGCATAACTTTATAACTATAATCATAACTTTAGATTTTAATATAATTTTATGAAATCTTTTTAATATAATTTTATAAAATAGTTTTAATATAATTTTATAAATTTTTTTTAATATAATTTTATGAAATCTTCTAGGAGTATGCTTTCGATTGCTCTAGGGCACTTTGTGCCCAGACCCTTGCGGTGCAATCGAAAGCATACTCCCTCTGAAAATATGCATATTTTTGACTAACCATAACTTTATAACTTTATTAAATATTTTTAATATAATTTTATGAAATTTTTTTAATATATTTTTGACTAACCATAACTTTATACCTTTATAACTTTATGAAATATTTTTAATTATAATTTTATGAAAT
>DAIDGT010000027.1 GCA_027459825.1 bacterium | reverse complement strand
TGATAAAGTAATAGATTTGGAAGAATTAATTAAATATGATTTCAATAAAATAAAACTTAAAAAAATAACGACTGTTAAAGATATATATCTTTTTGAAAAACCATTTTTAATTAAATTACCATATTTAAAATATTATGTTAGAGAAAATGAAGCCATATATTATAGATGGCTTGAAAGTGAATCTATAAAAAATAAAAATATACCACAAATTAAAATAAAAATTAAAGTATGATTTAAAAACATTGGTATTGATTCTAAATCAAAAACTGAAAAAAAATTAAATAATGATTTAAGATTAATATATCTTGTTAATAGATCGGAAAACAATATTGATATTAATGAATGAAATATTGAATTAATTTGTAATGAAAACCATTCTAATATAAATGAATTAAAATTATACCCTTTTAAAAATAATACAAAAGGAATATAATATAAATTTAAATATGATAAAAAAAAAAATAATATTGACAAAAAAAAATATTTTAATTTTTCAAAAATTAAATCAAAAAAAATTTTAAAAAAAACAAAAATTTGAATTTTTTTGAAAAGTATAAAAAAATATACCACAAGGAACAGGTGCCTAGCATACTTCCTAAACATTTGCTTGCTCTAGAACATTTTGTGTAGTCAGAAATCCCTTATAGTGCAAACAAAT
>DAIDGT010000026.1 GCA_027459825.1 bacterium | reverse complement strand
GGGTTATGGGCAAAACTTTGATGAAACCACATTCTCCAAGATTAGGGAAAGAATGGAACCCGAAATAATGGAAGAACTGAATAACTGGATTGTAGAAGACAGGATGAAAGGCAGGCAATTGAAGTTGATGTCACAAGATAGTACCGATGTGTTTGCCCGTTCACGTAAGGATGACGAGGCAAAGTGGGGGCACAGAACACCATCGCGAAAAGAACAATTGATGCAGAATGGAGGGACGGAAAAAGAACTGTTCTTTGGATATAAGTTGCATGCAATTGTCGATGTTGAAACAGAGACACCTATTGCAGTGAAGATAATCCCTGCAAATACAAACGACAAGAAACTCTTTCCGTGTCTCTACAATTTTGTGAAAGAACATTTCCAAATACAGTTCCTTTCAAAATTTCTTGCAGATGCGCAGTACCACTCTTCTAAGATAAGAACTGCGCTCAGAGATGACAATCTTATCCCAGTAATTCCTTTCAGCGGAAATAAATGGCGTAAAACAGAACATCCAACTGATCGAGACTATGGGAAAAGATGGTCCGTAGAACACGTTTTCTCCAGATTGAAAGAGATGTTTGGCATGGCAAAGAACAGGTTTGTTGGTCTAAAGAAAGTCAGAATTCACGTGTATTCCTGCCTTCTTGCAAATCTATTGGAATACGTGATGTAATGGTTTGAAT
>DAIDGT010000025.1 GCA_027459825.1 bacterium | reverse complement strand
AAAATTATAGTTTTTAAATATATTTATCTATTATATAAACACTATATTAATATATATAAATATCATTTTAATAAATTAAAAATAGCATATTGTTGTGTAGTATATATAATTTAATCTATATGAGAAAAAATATATATATATAAATTTAAACAAATTATGTTTTATTTAAAAATTATTTATGAGTTAAATATTGAAAATTATTAATACGATAAAATATTTTATTCAAAATATATTTAAATGATAAATTTTTTTTATTAAATTAATAACATATTTTTAAATTTTAATTATAAATTTTTTTTTATTAAATTAATAACATTTTTTATTTTAATAATTTTATTTTTATTCTAATGATTATTTTATTCTAATAATAGCTTTGTATAAATATTTTATTTTATTATATTAAAATTATGTAATATATGATTTTTTAAAATTTAATAAAAAAAATAAAAAATAAAATTTTAATTTTAATTTTAAAACAAATAATAAACAATAAAACAAATAATAATAATTTTATATTAATTAATATAATTTAGTTTTTAATTCATTTTTGATTTTTTATTCTATTTTATCATAATGTAAATGATATAGAAATTAAAATTATAGTAAAAAATATATGATAAATATTAATAAAAATTCAACTTTTATATTTTTAATTTTTTTAGTTTAAATAAAGATAATAATTATATATATCATCATAATTTATCTATTTTCAATAGATAA
>DAIDGT010000024.1 GCA_027459825.1 bacterium | reverse complement strand
AATGGTTTATTGTATCTTCAATATTCCAAAGATTATATAGTGTCATTTTACTTATCAAACTTTCATCCTTTGTTTCTTTGTACTTATAATAAATTTTAAATAAAGAGGTGCTTTCTATATACCTTTTAACAGTCATTGTCTTTGGTATTTTATATTCTTGAGGTAAATAACTAATCTTTGTATCAGGTAGAAAATGAATATTTTGCTTTGTGTTTGGAATATTTTCTTTGTGTGTATAAGCATTGTATATGTATTCAAACAATGTTGTTTTTCCTGCTCCATTCCTTCCTATTAACCCTATTTTAGATTTTGTGCCAATATAAAAATTTGCATTTTCGAATAAAGTTATATTACCAACACTTATTGATAATTTTTGTATTTCTATTCCGTAATTATCCATATTCTTTAGTTAATTGATATTGCATATAATGGAATTTCTTCTTCTAGTCTTATATCCAATAATGCTGTAATCTTTTTAGCATCAAATCTCCCAATATTTCTATACCCTCTTTTTTTTGTTTCTAGTAAAAGTATAAAATTTTGCATCATATGTCCCGCTTCTAAATTCATAAAGTGATATGCAATTTCTCCATATTTTATCTTTGATCTGTTTATACACGCAGTAATTATTATTATCAAAGAGCTTTTCTTAACAAAATGTTGTTTAAATGAATTATATATATCTTGATCTTTTAAGTTCCACAAAAATTCTAAAGAATGTGTTCTTACATGGTAGTGATATATGCCAGAATGTAATTCTTTTGATCTTCTTAGAAATATATAAACTTCTAAAGGATACCTTCTTCCTGCTGAAGGATAGGATCTGTATGAGTCAGAATAGACACTTTTACCTACTTTTGTTACCGCTGCACCTAATAAAATATATGAAAGGAGTCCCTTTGTCATATTTTTTTCTACTGGAAAAAAATTTTTACTCCGTCTATGTCGTAATAAGTTTACCAATTCATTTTGATTTTTATCCCAGATATTTCTATCTAAAGGAAATTTTTTAAATCTTGGATATCCTTTAAAATAAATATCTTTCCATTCATTTGGCCATTTTTTATATGGCAATTTACTATATCCCTTAATATCAATTTTCATAAACTTTTTATATTCTTTTAAATATGTATTCATGGTTTTTTTATAAGAAAAAATGAGGAATATTATTTAATTTAACTCTATCCCTATATTTTCCATGATAGTAATTTAAGTACTTAGGTATATTATAAATTCTGTTACCTCCAAGATATTTATAGTTTTCATTTAGATGCATTGGTTGTAACCCAGGAATTATTGTTTTTACAACAAAAATTCCATAATTTTTATACTCCTTCTTGGTTATTTCCCTATATAAGATATCTTGTCCTTTTGATAGTAACTCTTTTTTTAAATAATCTAAATTTTGTAAATAATGATTTGGTTTAGAATATTCTTTTAATTCTAAAAGCGTTATCTTTCTTTTATTTTCTATCCATGGAACTATATATTTAAACATTTCTTTGCTTGACCAAAATAATTGTCTGTCTGTAATTGTAATAATTTCTTGTGGAATAATTTTGGGGATTTTTGAATATCGATTTAGTAATACTCTTATAGTTGATTGACTTTGTAGTGCTTCTTCTATTGCTCCTATAGATGCAATAGTTGGATTAAAATGACTTTTCATCCCAGAAATGAAAATGGGATTTGCTTTTGTTATATCTATAACAAAAGCCATTATTGTATTTATATTTATATCTGTTGGAAGGTTAATTAAATATAAATCAAATTGATATTTTTTTAAATAGTCTTGGATCTCTTTTAGTTTAGTATTTTTAGAATAATCAATTAACTCCCCAAATGTCTGTGCAAGATAATGAATCATAAATGCATCTCTTTCTATAATTTCTAAGATTCCTCTCACTAACGCCTCTTCTAAAGAATTTCCACTAGAAGCTCCTGTGGATATTGGTAATCTAATAATTTTTTCTTGTTTAAAATTATTCAAAAATATCAAACTTGCAGGAATATCTACGATAGTATTATTTTGCAATGAAACACCTTTGGTATAGGAAATAGTATCATGGTGTGTTAGTTTAAATTTATTAAACCTTTCATTTTTTAATTGCTTTTGAGAAAATGTAACATAATTATAGTCTCCGGTAAATTGCTTACGAAATACATCATTTTTTGAGGGTAAGTAAAGACTATCCCTTTCTATAAATTCATATATTGCTTTTATCTTTGAAATATTGAATGAGAATGAACTTCCCGAACCTATACTTTTATTCTTAGGTAAGCTACAAAATGTTGTAAATGTTTGTGGAAGATCACAAAAGATTGCTGCTTGGGTAATCTTTGCTTTATAATCAATTAAAAATTTTTTAAGATTTCTGTTCATAGTTATTGAATTAAATACATTACACTTACGAGAAATTACTTCCCGTAAGTGTGTTAACTTATATAAGATTATTTACCTCCACAAGGGTAACAACCAGCAGAGCACTTTTCTATAGTTTGACTATCTATATCAGAGTTAACCAAGTTGGTTATACCTTCCTTAATCTCATTTTTTAGAGTTTCCATTCTTTTCACCCCCTTTCTTATCTAACAATCTTAATAATAATGTGTTGCATTATAAAAACTTTATATTTATAACTATTTTTTCTGGTTGACATAGTATTCTAAAATTTTTCTCTTTTTCTTCCATAATTAAAAACTATTATATATTTTTTTTATAAATGTGCATTGCTATCCATGGCAAATTACATATACTTTGCTTTGTGGATAAAGTTCAAACTTAGTATGTTTGTAGATTTTGTTATAATTGACTATAGATCC
>DAIDGT010000023.1 GCA_027459825.1 bacterium | reverse complement strand
CCAGAGATATGTGGTATACAAATAGCAAATTTATAGAACCTGAAATTTTCCCAATCTTCGAAATCCATTTTTAATTAAAATTACTTATTTTCAAAATACTTTATTCTTTGTTCCCTTAATTCTTCTAATGTTTTTTGCTTTGTTGGTTCACCACAAACTCTATCTTTATATCCAAGTAGAATTCCCCATTCAGTTCTTGTCATATTTAGAAAAGTAGTTCTTGCTATTGTTCGCTCTTTAGGATCTTTCTGACCGACATGTTTAATACTATAACAACTTGTCATAATAATGTATTTAGAGAATGGACCTGTTCTATGACATAAACTATAGAAAGTTGATAGTTCCTTCCAGTTAACTTTAATATACTTTTTAGTCTTATTAGACTTGAATTTACATTGAACAGCTAAAAATTTATTCTGATCTTTAACAATAATATCAATTCCAATATCTTGTCTTTTAAGATCTAATGAAGTAAGAATATTTAAAGGAACATCTTTTAATAACCATACTTCATCATACTTCTTAATATTTTTCAGATATAAAACACACAACTCTTCAAATAGATTTCCTCGATATTTCTTTTCTTCTACATATTCACTAAGATTTGTTACAAAACATTGAGCTTCGGCGATCTCTTTAAATATCTCTTCTCCAAAATCTTTATCATATTTTGTTAGACAAGTTGATATGATTTTCTTAACTTCCATTTTTAATAGTTATTTATTAAAATCTTTTATTCAACTTTAATTCCTGTCGGTGCATTAGGTAAAGGACGTATAAATTTAAACTCATTTGATGTTGAGGAACATCCATTATTTGAAGTTTTAACAACAAACAAATAATTTTGACCACAATCAATATTTTGTAGACGATATGTATTGGTTTGTACTTTTGCTACTTCTTTAAAATCTGGTTCTCCCTCCTTTCTTTTCATCACAATGTATTCTTTCACTCCTTCTATTTTATCCCAAGTCATCAATAGAGATGAATCTATTGAGATTATATTTGTTGATGGTGTTTTCTGAGAATATATTTTAGTATCTGATGCTACACTTTGGCAATCTTGGGCAAGTGCATAAGCTCTAACATAGATATCAATACAATCTGACGTAGGAATTAGAACATCAACTGTTGTATGTTGGGATCTGTTTTTCCAGGGAAAATCTCTATCATTCGGTCCAGCCTCAATAGCATATCCTTGTGCTCCTGAAACAGGATCAAGTGTGACATACAATCTATCTCCTCTTTTAATCATTTGTTTAATAGCTGTTGTACCAATCTTTGTTTCAGCAAATACTTCGTTTGAAGCTGTTGATTCACAATTATCTTTTACAGATTTAACTGCAATATAATATTTTCTACAAATATCTTTCTTGATGCTATACGTTGTATCTTTTGTAGAAAAAGTTTGAGTATATTTTCCTGGTTCAGATCCCACTAAAACTTTATAAGAATCAACATTCTCTACTGCATTCCATGATATTTTTAGATCTGTTGGATTTTCTGTTAATGAAATATTCGGTGAATTTGTTGAGGATCTTGTAGAAAAGTATACAATAGCAGCAATAACTGCTATTACTATAAATACGAGAAGAATTACTTGCCACATTTTATTCGTAAAAATTTTATTTTTTATTTTGGATATACAAGTGAAAATATTCCAAAGATCACAAAGAGAAGTATAATTAATATTAAAAGTGACCATAATGACATTGGTTCTTGAATAGTCCCTGAATATTGTCTCCCTCCTGTACTTCCTTGCGACGAATATTGACTACCTCCTTGTGAATTCATTTTATAATTGTTATAAAATTTATTGCAAATTTTTATAAATTTTTTTGATCAACGATATTTTATCATTAGTTTTTGGGCATGATCCAAAGAATGCTCTGTAGGTATCTTCTATATCTCCAAATTTGCCCGCAATTGTTAAAGTTTGATCATTGAAAATAACATCAATAGGTCTGGCATTTACTTGCATCTTTTTTCTCATATTGAGAAATTCGTGTTTCATTATAATTAATTTTCTTTCTATATCGTATGATATAATACTAACAACATTTTCAGTATCCTTTACAAAATCTTCTAAAGCCTGAGTAATAGAGACTCCTGTAACTTCTGCATAATAATTACTATCCGGAGTATCTATAATTACTGATGTTCTCTTCCCTACAATTTCATATTCCAAATAAGTGATTCTCGGAAAAATGCCAGATGTAGATTTTAAATCAAAAAAACATTCCATTTTTATTTGCAAATAAAAATGGAAAAAATTGAATGTCTTGATATTGTGTTTTTCCAGTCAATATCTGATAAAAACATCGTATCTAACTTTATTGAAGATACTGAAAGAATAGTTAAAGGTGATGGTACATTTAGTCATGTTGCTTTAGTTGTTAACAAAGATATAATATCAACTCTTAATGTTCCTGATAATGAATTTTATTTGTGGCAATCCGGATTGGATATTAATGCAGAGGATAATCAAGTTGTTTTTGGAACATTATTTACACGTTTCGCTATAAAATCTACGTACAAAATATATACCGGAAAATTAATTGACAATCCATTGAAAAAGAAAAATGATGAAGATGATGAGACATATCGAAAAAGATTAGAAGAAGTAAAATTCAAGTTAAATGAATTACATGAAAAATATTTTGAATATCCATATGAATATTCTCCCATAGATTGTCTTGGTTTCCTATTTCCAGTGATAAGAAAATTAACTTGTCATATATTTGACACTAAAGCTATTGTATGTTCAGAATTTTTAACTATTATTCTTCAAGAACTAGGAGTTTTAGACAAAAGAATCCTCGCAAATGAAATGATACCAGTCAACTTCTCTGATACAAAAACCTGTTCAACATATAACAAACAATTCATTCCTGAAAAAATTGTAGATAATATACTTTATCTTAAATAAAATTTTTGTTGTGAAATACAAAAATGTATTCTCGACGTCGGCAATCAGAAAAAGATGATTGTTGCACATTTTTTGTAGTTTCTAAGTCGTCCGATTGTTTAGGACCAACTGGTCCACCGGGACCAACTGGTCCGGGATTTGATGTATCAGGACTCCCAACAGGAGCAGTAATATTCAATGATAATGGAGCAACAGGATCATCACATTTTCGATTTGATCCTACTGCAAATGGTGGACTCGGAAAATTATATGTAGACGGAGGAATTGATCCGATATATATGCAATTAATACCTCAATCAACAAATCCATTTCCTACAGGTAACGCGATATTATGGGTAGATAGCGGCGGAAATTTAATGCTTAATAATACAATGGTTTCAGGTGCTACAGGTGCAACTGGGCCACAGGGGATTGCAAGGAAATACTGGTGCTACAGGAGACACAGGTGCACCCGGACCTCAG
>DAIDGT010000022.1 GCA_027459825.1 bacterium | reverse complement strand
CTCTCCTTTGTAAATTTAAAAGATATCCTTAACAAATACCTTATAAGTAGAAAATAGGAATCTCCATATTTAAAGTTTCCTGGAAAGGAGAAGTATTTAGAAAATTTTTTAAAACCGCCATATTGTTAATGATTAAAGATCACAAAAATTATATAAACCTTATATCTGAATTCTGAATTCCATTTTTAAAATCAACCCCTTGTAATATTTTTTTTGAAAATCTCTGTATCTTTAAAACCTTTATATAAAAATCAGCACAACCAATATATAAATCTTTAGAAAAAGGCAATATACTTCCTGGAAGATCAGATTCAATATTAGATACCTCTGCTTCATATATATTTATGCCATCATCATCAAACATGGTCCATGCAGGATAAAAGGCCATAACCTTATTTTTAATATCGCATGCTCTATCCGTCCAATCAATTCTGGCATTCTCATAACTGAAATCATTTGTAAAACAGTAGGTAGCACTCATACTATTTTGTTCTTTAGGAATGACATCCTTGATATTTCCTAAAACATCCACTAGTAAATCACCACCAATCATTGCAACCCTATCTCGTAGAACAGGATAATTATCACTATCTGTAATAATTAATTTTTCCTGTTTTAGAATATCCCCCTCATCCATACCTTTAGACATTTTCATAATTGTAACTCCAGCTTCCTTATAACCTAAAAGTAAAGATGTCTGTATTGGGGTAGCACCCCTAAGTTGAGGGAGGAATGAACCGTGAACATTAATGAATTCAGTAAGATTAAGTAAATCCTCACCTATAATCTTTCCAAAGGATGCAACAACTGCAAAACTGGACTCTTTTAAAATATCTTTATTTAGTTCTTTAAATGTAACAACATTGATACCTCTTGCTCTTGCAAAATTAGCAAAATCACTATCTATGTTATTTTTAACAACACAACATATGATTTGAAATTTCGATATAATTGAAAGAAGTACTTTAGATGAAAAATCATCTGATCCAAAAAATATAATTTTTATTTCTTGACTCATATATGCAATTATAATATATTATTTGGTATAATGTTATATTAAGGTAAATATTAATTTTTTTTAATTTATGATGAAGACATACTATTATGATAATAATTACAATATTAACTTCTATTGCAGCAGTAGCTGCGGGGGGTACCCTGTATTACAAACAAAAAAAATTCTCTGATCAAGAAAAAAAATTAAAAGAAGATATCGAGAAGGCTAAAAAAATCCCAGAAGGAAAAGAAATTGAAATTGCTTCTGAAAAGGCAAAAGAGATAATATATTCTGCAAAAAATAAATCCCTTTCAATTGTAAGAGATGCTGAAAATAAACAGTTAGAAATACAAAAAAATCTCTCTCAAAGAGAAGAAATGATAGATAAACGTAGTAGAGAAATCGATGTTAGAGCAGGAAGAGTTGAGGAAAAAGAAAACCAAATTGATAAGGTTAGAGAGGAATCCGAAAATATTAGAAAAGATCTAGAAAATAAGCTTGAGGAGATATCATCTCTAACAAAAGAAGATGCAAAAAAATTACTAATTGAACAGGTTGAAACAGAACTGACAGGAGAAAAAGCAAAAAAAGTAAGAATTGTAGAGGAAGAAATAAAACTACAAGCAGAGGAGAAAGCAAAAGAAATTTTAATTAATGCAATGGAGCAAACAGTTAGTGATTATGTTGCCCCAGCAACAACATACATACTAGATTTACCTAATGATGATATAAAGGGGAAGATTATAGGAAAAGAAGGTAGAAATATAAGGGCTTTTGAAAAAGCGACTGGAGTTGATTTAATCATTGATGATGTACCAGGCAGCATCACTATCTCTTGTTTTGATCCATACAGAAGGGAAATAGCAATACTTGCTATGAAAAAATTAATAGAAGACAAAAGAATACATCCAGGAAAAATTGAAGAAATGGTAGCAAAAGCAAAAGAAGATATTACAAGAGAAATCAGAAAATATGGAGAAAAAATTGTCTATGAATCAGGAATGTCAAATTTGAATCCGGAACTTGTAGCACTCTTAGGGAGAATGAAATACAGATATAGTTATGGCCAAAATTTAGGTGTTCATACAATGGAGATGGTAAGGATTGCGGCAAATATAGCAGAAAGTATAGGTGCAAATGTATATTTAGCAAAAAAATGTGCACTATTCCATGATATAGGTAAGGTTGTGACAGCTGAACAAGAAGGCTCTCATATAGAAATTGGGGCAGAAATTGGTAGGAAATATGGTTTAGAAGATGATGTAATTAACGCAATATTTGCGCACCATGATATGGCAGAACCTTCAAGCATTGAAAGTGCAATTACCAAAATAGCGGATATAATATCTGGTGCAAGACCTGGTGCAAGAAATAATTCATCAGAGGTGTATGCTGTCAGAATCAAAAAACTAGAAGATACTGTAAAGTCTTTCCCGGAAGTAGCAGAAGTATACGCAATACATGCAGGAAGGGAAGTAAGAGTTATTGTAAAACCTAGTGTTGTAGATGATAATAAAATGGTTCTGCTATCACATGATATTGCAAAAAAAATAGAAAAAGAGAATACATATCCTGGATATGTACAAATTACACTTATAAGAGAAACGAGAGCAACAGCAAAAGCAAATTAACATATGAAAGAAAGAATATATTCGGACCAATTACATAAATTCTACAATAAGGAAGTTTTTGTTCAAGGACACATATATCAGAAGAGGATACTGGGTAAAATTATATTTCTAATATTAAGAGATAGTCATGGCCTGATACAGTGTATAGTTGAAGATGAAGAAGAAAAAGAGAAGATTAAGAGTATAATGGATGAAAGCCCTATTGAAATTGAAGGAGTGTGTAAAGAAGAAAAACGAGCACCTGGAAAATGTGAAATACATACTCCAAAGATAAAAATATTATCAAAAGTAATTAATCCGCTTCCAATAGAAATTAATAAACCTGTCATAAATGCTAACCTAGATACGATTCTTGACCATAGAGCAATATCTCTTAGAAATTTAAAATTAAGGTCAATTTTTAAAATTCAAAGTACAATGGCTCAAGCATATAGGGAATATATGACAAGTATTGGTGCTACAGAAATATTTATTCCAACAATAGTAGGATCAGCAACAGAAGGAGGATCAGAATTATTTCAAATAAAATACTATGACCGAAGCGCATATTTAGGACAAAGCGCACAACTTTATAAACAAATGGCAATAGGATCATTTGAAAAAGTATTTTCAATTGCTCATTCATATAGAGCAGAAAAATTCGGCACTTCCAGACACACATCAGAATTTATACAATATGATTTTGAAATGGGTTTTATTGAAAGTTATCAGGATATTATTAATACAGGAATAAATGTCATAAAGTACATATCTCAATACACTAGTAAGATCAATAAAGAAGATATCGATTTTCTTGAGGTATCATTACCTACTCTACCTGAGAAGATACCCCAAATAAAACTTAAGGAGGCTCAAGAGCTAGTATTTAAAGAAACTGGACTCGATGAAAGATCAGAGAATGACCTTTCTCCTGAAGGGGAAAGGCAAATTTCTAAAATTATA
>DAIDGT010000021.1 GCA_027459825.1 bacterium | reverse complement strand
GGCCTAAAAAGAGTCAGGATTCACGTGTATTCCTGTCTTCTTGCAAATCTGTTGGAATACGTGATGTGATGTTTTGAATTTTGACGATGGTGGTCCTATGTAGATGTCAAGTCCCTATTAAGAGCACTCTGGCAGGTTCTTAAATTACCCATACCTAAACAGTAGTTCCAAAAGGCTTTGAAGATGAAAAACAAAAGAGCTTATATTTATAGGTGTTCATGTAGTTGTTGGATTAATTTGACTTTTCTTAGAGTTCCAGAATTATTTTAGTCCCACAGATATTTAGAACCGGATGTATGTGATCAAGAGCGAATTTTTCATAGATTTCGGGCTTGTAAAGAACTGGAAGCAGGAATTGATAGAAATGAACATAAAGAAGATAAGTGCTACATTTCAGTTTCCAGAATCTTTCATGAAGTAGCAGTAGTTTGATATCAGTTTGTAGACTATCGCGAATTAGAAGGTGTTGCAGGAAGCCCTTCAAAACTAATACTTATATTAGAAGATGATGGCCATACTACAGCATGAAAGCACATACATAACATGAAATCTAGTAGATATCAGGGCCCTAACCTCTACAACGCTACAAAGGGTTAAAATCCTTCGTTTTCTAATAGAGATAATGAGCTACAAATATTTAATTTGCAATAACTAAAGTATTCAAAATAAGGTTTAGGTGAATAATAAATGGAGAAGGTATTAATTACTGGAGCAACTGGATTTGTTGGGAAAAATTTAATTACGAAATTGACAAAGAAATACAAAGTATATGCTTTAATTAGAAATAGAAGTAAAATTAATCTGTTACCGCGCTCAAATAATTTAATAGAATATTATGCTACATTAACAAATTACTCGAGAATTAGGAAAATAGTGGCAGAAATACTCCCAAATTATACCATACATCTAGCAACAGATTTTACTGGTATCTATTCTTATAAGAATTATGCAGAATCACTAAAGATAAATTTTTTAGCTACAGTTAATTTAATTGAAGCTTGTAGAACTAACGCGACAGATTTTAAACAGTTTATATCTGCAGGGAGTAGCGATCAGTATGGATATGTATCTAATCTTTATGAAAAAAATATAAAAGAAACAACACCTGAAAATCCAAATAATCCCTATGCCATTTCAAAATCTGCAACAGAATTATATTTAAAATATCTTTAT
Organism: bacterium; assembly: GCA_027459825.1. Classification (GTDB taxonomy): domain Bacteria; phylum Patescibacteriota; class Dojkabacteria; order JAKAPS01; family JAJZLI01; genus JAJZLI01. Next base: position 2,875 of record DAIDGT010000021.1, on the reverse strand, counting down.
AGAACATACAAATTCCCATATACTTTTATAATTCCATTCAATACTTACGGCAGAAAAGATAACTATAAGTTTTTCATAGAAAGTACAATAATGCAAATGTTGCATAAAGAAAAAGTTTTTTTGGGAAATCCAAATATAACGAGAGATTGGGTTTATATTGATGACCATGTTGATGCTTATTTAAAGACATTGGGTAACAAAAAAGCAATAGGTAAAACGATTAATATATGCACTGGTAAAGGCACCACAACCAAAAAGATATCTGAAATTACAGCAAAGTTAACTAAATTCAATGGCAAAATATATTGGAATTCTTTTACGCCAAGACTTATTGAAAGTACTGTAATTATTGGCAATAATCAGCTTGCTAAAGAAATCATAAAATGGCAGCCGAAGTATAACATTAATAAAGGCATTAAAGCTACAATTAAAAAAATAAGGATGAAAGCCCTCGGGTCAAGATCAGAGACTTCCCTGCACTTTAGTTGAAACATAGTTTCATATGTTTCACGTCGTTTTGTAGAGTCAATAATAGTCTTTCGTGTTTGTTGATGTAATTCTGACCTGCAATTTTGCATCTGTGCTACTAGGATTTCTACAAAGCCGCAGATATAATAATTGGAGTGGGTATCGGAACTATAAACTTACCAGTGTAACCTTTCTTTTTTAATTTTGAAATTACTGTTTTAGATATATTCCAAGATAATATTAACGCGGCATCTGGTGGATTATTTTGTAAGTTATTATCATTAACTATTTTTATATGCATTCCTGGAGAATAAGTGCCTATTTTAAATTCATTTACTTCAGTTATATAATCTAAAATATTTGTACCAATGTTGCAATAATTTAATAGCGTAGTTGACTTCATTGGAGCACCGATTCCAACAATCTTCATGTTTTGTTTTTTTAGCTTATTAAGCAATGAAATAAGTTTTTTTCTTTTAACCTCGACTTGGAGACCAAATTTTTGGTAAATTTGTAGATTTGAGTATTTTTCCTCGCTTGAGATAAATTTTAAAACAGACCTTGATGGATTTTTATATAAAGAGGAATATACTAAAATTGAACCTCCATAAAAATTTACTGGGAAAACGGTATTTATATACAAATTGTATTTTTGAAAAATATTTTTTAATGAAGTTACCGAATAGTATCTTGAGTGTTCGTGATATATTGTATCATATTCAAATTTTCGAATTAAATTTGGTAGATAATGTGACTGACTTATAAATGTCGCATTTTTATTATGTCTCATTATTTTATAAATGCCACGCATGAATTTATTCAAATCATACGTGTGAGCAAGTACATTAAACGCAGTTATAATGTGTATTTTACCATTTGTTATTTTTATTATTTCATCAACAGATTCTTCAAAACTTTTGTTTATTGTTTTAATTCCTTTACTATTTGCAATTTTTGCGGGTTTGCGGGCAGGATCTACCCCTAGGACAGTGGTAATTCCTAAACTTTTAAAGTCACTTAGAAAGGTACCATCATTCGAACCTATATCTACAATAAAGTTACCATTAGTTAACTTATATTTTTTATACAGTTTCGTGGCGAGTTTGTTGAAATAGGTTTTACCATCTTTGTTTGCACCGGTTAAATAATTAAAATCTTTATCAAAAGCAATTCGTGTTGGCAGGCGACAAGTTAGTTGAACTAACTTACAATTAGGACAAAACATTACAGCCAATGGGTATTTCTTTTCTCTCAAAAACTCTGATTTATTTTTAATAAATTTATTGCATAGTGGCTGATTACCTAAATCTAGAAATGGTTCTTTTATTTTTGTTTTGCAAAATTGACAGTGATACATAAAATTAATTCTATATTAATATTTATATATTGTTAGTTTTTAGAAAAAGAGACATGCTGTTTAAAAACTTTTATTGGACTATTTTTAAAACGGAGAAACTGATTCGGCAGCGCTGGATGTGCCAATATCTTTTCCTTGGTTCTGTAGAAATCCTAGTAGCACAGATGCAAAATTGCAGATGTATCTGCGAATGTTGTAAACAACATCGGCGATTTTCATCTTCTGTCTCTGCATTTTCAATAGCTTACTTCATAGTTCGCCTCCGAACTTTCTATTTACGCTGAACCGACTATCTCAACTTTACTCCTTTGGTGATGGATATAATAAGGAAAACTAAACCTCAGTTTAATCCTGTAAAATCTTGTCTTTCGTCTTAGTGGAACTTCATAGCACAACGGTATGATAAAATTTGCACCAACCTCCTTATGCGTAAATCTATAATTCTCCTCAGAACCATATCTTTTCTCGGTAGTTACATTATCTACATCGACTATATCCTTTGTCTTCCTTAGTATCGGCTTAAACGTTGTGCTGTCATTTATGCAAGACCCTCTGCTTTACGGAGCAATTACCGCCTGATTATCAGAGTCTATAGATAGAACGTGTTTAATGAAACTTTTACGACTCCGTTTCCTTCCGATTCTCTGCTCATAATGCTGTGAAGTATGATGTAATCTGTAACCTATAGAATCCATGGCAACATTTGCAACTGTTTCCGTGCCTGTATAACTTTGTAAAAGAAACATTTCAAGTACAGTTTATGGCGAAATTTCTTGCAGATGCGCAGTACCATTCATCAAAGATAAGAACTGCGCTCAGAGATGACAACATAATACCAGTAATCCCTTTCAGTGGAAATAAGTGGCGGAAAACAGAACAGCCCAAAGATCCAGATTATGGTAAAAGATGGTCTGTAGAACACGTTTTCTCAAGATTGAAAGAGATGTTCGGCCTGGCAAAGAACAGATTTATGGGCCTAAAAAGAGTCAGGATTCACGTGTATTCCTGTCTTCTTGCAAATCTGTTGGAATACGTGATGTGATGTTTTGA
>DAIDGT010000020.1:3587-5075 GCA_027459825.1 bacterium | reverse complement strand
ATACATATTACTGTAAAGTGTATAAATATATGCTTTACAGTTCTTTCACAAAAGAGGGTAGTGTATTTTATTTAATTTGTGCTACACAATTAATGCAACATACAATTAAGTATCAATCGGCAAAAGATAATATTATTTGTTAAAAATTTAACTACCCTCTTGATTTTGTATTTGCTATGGAAGGAAATATAATTAATAGAAAATAAATATAATTATCCTTAATTATGGAAAAAGATATTTATTTTAATAAAGCAGGGATAGAATGATCTAATGCTCTCATAGGCAAGGGTTTTTATAATTGTATGTAAAATAAAGTTGAGAGGGATTTCGAGTGGTATAAATATGAGAGCTTAATTCAAATACAGGAGATAGAAAGGGAGAGAAAAATTAGACTAACATCTTAATATGAAAACTTGTAATTATTTATCTTCATTTCTTTAGGTGGATAAAATTTATTAGTAAATACCTTCTTGTTTTTCTAAAATTTTTGATACAGTTTCCTTTCCTTGTTTATATGCCTGATCGCTGTTGCAATAATCAAAATTCCCTCCTCTCCCGCAATGATAAATACCAAATTTTTCATAATAACCATGTATTTCTCTCACGGTTTCAGATAGTCCATTGAGTTGTATGGGATATGCAAAATCCACTTTTAACATTTCCCATTCTAAGGGTTCTTTTAAATCCCTTAAACCATCTATTTCTTTAAAATTAAGCAATATATCCTTAAGAACATCTTTAGGTTTAATCCTTGATATATCCTGGACAGAAATTTCTACTGATATTGGCATAAGACCTTTCCTGGCAAGAGCAGGACATAAATTTTCTAATATAGATACTCTTCTGAATATAAATTTCTTCTCCGGGAAATAAATTGCCGTCCCTTTAAGTTCTTTATCTTTTTTAAATACAAGGTTAAATACCAATATGCCCAACCTTTTTAAATTTTTACAAGATTGAGATTGTAAATCTTTAGGCAAATCATCAGTTATAGAGGTTATGTAATCTAGTGGTAATGATGATATTAAATATCTATAGTGGAAATCTCCATTAGTAGTTCTCACATACTTATTTTTTAAATTAATTCCTGTAACTTCTGTGTTTAGTAATACAGAATCTACGGATTTTCCCATAGCTTGAGTTAATGTCGAAATATTACCTACTTTAGGGTAATAATAATACTTATTAGGAGGTAGGTTTGTTTTAGCTCCTTTTATTATTTCATCATAATTAACCTTTATTGGTCTATTAACTGTCCATTTATAGTCCATCTGATCTAAACTTGTTAGCCATTTTTTCTCCTCATATGGAAACATTACTAATTTACAGAAATACTCTCCAAATCCACCAATAAGCCAATCTTTAAAACTTTTGATTTTATGTGTTGTATTTTTTACTTGTCCTATCTCTTCTATGACTTTATTTCTAATATCTTCAGGTAGATCTATCAAATGTCTTTGTAGAGGAAATCCCATAAGTCCATATTCT
>DAIDGT010000020.1:0-3577 GCA_027459825.1 bacterium | reverse complement strand
TGATAAATAAGTGTTCTCGATAGATGGATATCTGATATAGTTATCACCTAAAAATGATAATATTTCCCTACTGTTTTCTGAATCATCTAAAAGTAATATTTTTGGACCAAAATCAAAATCACATCCTGAAATTGTTGAATTTTTGTTCAATCCTCCTATAACAGAATCTTTTTCTATAATAAGACTTTTAATAGCTTTCCTTTTTAAGGCAATTCCTGCCCCAAGCCCAGCAACGCCTGCTCCAAGAATTATAAATTCATAATAACCTTTATTGTTTTTCATATGCTTTGTGTGCTTCAAAATATGTTTCTATGTTTAGTCCAGCATCTGACCACCATCCATCAATTACTGAAAATCTAAGATTGTGATTTTGTATGTAAATGTTATTTAAATTCCAAATTTCAGTTTCATTACGATCTGATGGTGTAAGATTATCTATATTTTTAAATATTATTGATGTATCAATTCTATTTTTCCCCACTTAATCCAAATCTAATATCATAAAATTCTTTTAGATCATACTTTTTATTCCATTCTAAGTATAATTCGTCAGCATTTAATAAAATTGCATCATTCTTTCTGAAACCTAATTCTGAAGATATATGCCATATATCGTCAGGTATACCTTCTATTTCCATCCACACTCCGTAAGGATATATGTCAATGGTAATTTCAGTTTTCCCCTTATTGAATATAATCCTCATTTTTTCGTAAGAATTTTCCTCTTTAAAATCTCCTTGTTTTTGAATTTCATATGTAGCTTCCTCAACATTATTTCCCTTGTACAGGATATCTTCAACTTCAGATTTTATATATTTTTCGTTATTTATCCTATATTTGTATATAGCCTCTACCAATGTATGAGAAGAAAAATCATTTTCTATTCTTAATCTAATTTTATGTTTATTTGATGATCCAAATATTACATCTCTTATATATACAGTTTTTACAAAGTGAGTATTTTCCATTTGGTTAAGCATAGATAAAATATTATTAATATCAAAAATTTTAAATTTAACTTCTTTTTCAATCTTCGATACACGATTCTTGATGTAAATTACCTTAGATGGCTCATCTATTAGAGCCTGTATTGGTGGTAGACTTGGACGGTTAATACTTTTATAAACTTCAACAACCATCATTGTAGGAAAACTAGGATGAGTTGTGATATAGTCTTGTTTCTCCTCTAAATCTGAAGAAGATACTACATGTTGATAATAATCTTTATTATTAAATGTTTTAGTAATGAATTTATGTTGTAAGTCTTTGACCAGTAATGGTTTATTAATTCCTCCTGCAATAGTTGAACCTTTAGTTTTTGAATACATAGGCATAGTAGTTGTAAATAGAGCCTCTATACCTTTAGGTTTATAATATCCAGATACTAGCCGATCCATAAGAGATATTGCATTTAAAGGTGAACCAGGTAAAGTATAGAATCTAGTCAATTCAATTGCTTTATTTGGATCTATACCATGTGCTAATAATGCACTTCTTTTATATTCTTTTGAAATTATAGAAGGTTCTGTCGTTTCTATAGCCCATGGAATATCATCGCCTTTAAAATATAGTGCAAAAGTATCTCCTCGTTGTCTATTCTTATGAATATAATGTAAATCATTTGTAAATAAAGATATAAGTTTTTCATCTTCCAATATCTTAAATTCTATACTAAATGCACAGTAGCTATTTTTTGCAATAATTTGATTATTTACTTTATGTATTGTTAGTCTGTTATTGATGTTCAGATCATGATATTTTCCGACAATTCCTCTAAAAATATATTCTAAATCATAATGAGAATCATTTAGTCTGTGTTGCATTATAAAATACTGTTCTTCAACAATATCACTAATAATGCTATCTGTAATATCTTTAGGATCAAAAGTTGTTAATCTGAATAATACTTGATGTTCAAGGTCTTGAGGATCATAAAGTGCCTCTGGTAAAAATTTATATAGTCTTTCCCTTAGTCGTTTTATAAGTACATGAGATTTCCACATATTGTCTAGTTTATACTCAATAAGAGTTAATTTTAATTTGCTTTGTTTAGATTTAATGAAATCCATAACACTTTTTTATAAATTGTAATATTGTATTTAAGATATATCATGAATCATAATGATAAGCATTGCCATCCATAGCAATGCATTAATTTTAATTATGCTTTATACATATTACTGTAAAGTGTATAAATATATGCTTTACAGTTCTTTTCATATAAGAGGGTTAGTACTTTTCTGCTACACAAATTAATGCAACATACAATTAAGTATCAATAGGCAAAAGATATAATATTGGGAAGTACTACCTTCTTGTTATTAATTTGCATTCTTGAATAAAGTATTTAAGTCTATTATCTTTATTTAGCGGTGTAGTTAGAATCCATATGTAATGATTTCAAGCTTTGGTTTAAATTAGGATCAATTTCCATTATTTTTGAAAATTTTATATTTTCTAAAAATTTTTTGTCGTGGGAAACTATTATAAATCCAGATTTAAATTTATTCAGAATATTTTCTAATACTTCAATTGAAAATATGTCCATGTGATTTGTTGGCTCATCAAGTATTAAAAATTCTGGATTACTTTCTGCTATAAGTAAGAATTGCAACTTTTTTATTTCTCCTACACTTAAAGATTTAATTTTTATATCCTTTGGATTTTTGAAAAGAATACCTCCTAAAGATGTAGAGATCTCTTTATATGATAATGATGTTATATTTTTCTGAATATATTCGATTAGATTGCTTTCAGTATTATCTATTTTTATGTTTTGAGGAAGATAACCCAAGTTGACATTTTTTCTTACTATACTACCACTATACCCTGATTTTATTTCACCAATTAATAATTTTAAAAAAGTGCTTTTTCCACTTCCATTGTCTCCAATAATAACAATTCTATCTTTGTTAAATATATGCAATGAAATATTTTTTAGAATTGACTTATATGATAAACCTTTTATATCAAAAATAGTCCTGTTCTTTGTATTAGAAACAGAATTCATATATTTTATATTTAATTTTTTTTCTTGGATAGGAAAGGATATTTGACTAAGGCGATTTTCTATTCTTTCTCTTATTACAACAGACTTCATTGCTACCCTAGCTCCTATTGTCTGGAAGTGTGCATTATTACTTACACTTTGAATTTCTTTAGCTCTTTTTTTCAAAAAATATTCTGTCTTTTTTAAATTTTTCCTTATCTTTACCTCTCGTTCATATTTTTCTTTTTGATTTTCAATCTCCTCATTTCTTTTATTATAGAAGGAAGAATAATTTCCTACATACGAATTTATTGTTTTCGTATTTTGATTAATCTCTAGTATTTCATCAACAGTATCATCTAAAAAATCTCTGTTATGAGATATAATAAATATGGAGTAAGGAAAGTTGTTTATCCAATTTTTTAAAAAAGACATGGTATAACCATCAAGGTTATTTGTTGGCTCATCAAGAAGTAGTATATTTGCATCCGATAAAATTATAGGTAAAAGTTTAATTTTTGTAATTTCTCCATCACTTATTTCATATATCTCCCTATTTAGATTTTTTTTATTAAATTTTAATTGTTC
>DAIDGT010000019.1:6584-10076 GCA_027459825.1 bacterium | reverse complement strand
GTAAAGCATATATTTATACACTTTACAGTAATATGTATAAAGCATAATTAAAATTAATGCATTGCTATGGATGGCAAATAATAGTTATTTATTTTGAGAATACAATTTAATAATTCCCAGTGTAAGTAAACTCACAGCGCAAAACCAACATAAAATCATTATAAATGAACTTATGTTATGTCCATAGTCTATAAAACTAAGCCCGTTAAAGAATGCTCCAGTTGTAAACAAAATCACAAATAAAAACATAATAGACAAATATTTCCTCACTTTAGCGATTAAAGATCTTATAAATAATGCAATAGAACCAGTTACTAATAAAACACCTATATATACATGAAATATTAATACAATTCCTCCATGTAATGACAATATCCACCAAAGGGAGTGCATTGACCTAATAAAATAATTACTACCAATATCTCCTGGGTGTATCGTAGGAATAGTAATAAAAAGATTTAAAATCATTCCAAGAATAAGTTGTAAACCAAATGCGATAAGCAAACCTATTGCAGCCTTTTTTAGTTCTTCTATACCCATTGTAGGTATATTGTATATATATCTTTGCTAAAATATCAATAAGCGGGGAAAACATTATGAGGGCACTGGGATTCGAACCCAGAACCAGCAGCTTAAAAGGCTGATGCTCTACCGTTGAGCTATACCCCCAAACAATAAGCGAAATGTTAGCATAAATTAGGTCTTTTTTACAATTTTTGTAAAAAGCCTCTCCAGTTCTTTATCACTTTTAAACCTAATTCTTATCCAACCAGAACCTGTTTCATGTCTCCTAATTACCCTAATATTATTACTCCTAAAGACTTTCTGTAAATCATGTTCTATCTCTAGTACTCTCTGAGGGGTCTTCATCCTCCTACTGGGTTTATTAGGAAATTTCAAAAGAATACGTCTTACTAAAAGATCTGTTGCAGTACAAGATAATTTCTTTTGTATAACTGTATGTAAAACTTCAATTTGTAATTTTTCATTAGGAAGTCTTCCTATAAAATCTGCATGTTCTTTAGTTATCTCCCCATCAGATATAGCTATCTGTATTTCTGTAGGAAACTTAAGTAAAGATACATGGTCTCTTACCGATCTACCAGAAATACCTAATCTTTCCCCTACCTGATCAGAATTTAATCCAAATTTCTGTTGTAGATTAAACATTGCGGTTGCTTCTTCAATAGGGTTAAGGTCTTTACGTTGTAAGTTTTCAATAATTGCAAAAAATAAAAGATCTTTATCTGAAACTTCTTTTACAATAACGGGAACCTTTTCAATCCCTGCGAGTTTACTCGCATGTAACCTTCTCTCCCCAGCAACAAGTTGATATTTGCCTCCTGGCATTTCGGAAACAATAAGAGGAGAAAGCACTCCAACTTCCTTAATTGAGTTAACTAAACTTTCAATTTCACCATCAACATCAATCCTAGGCTGGTATGGATTTGCAACAATACTATCAACATGGACCTCTTTGTATCCTGTAAAGGTTACCTTGTCTTCTTTTAATAGGGCCTCAAGACCCTTTCCCAATTTCATTTCTTTAGCCATATTTTGATACAAACTCCTCTACTAATTTTTTATATGCATTTGCCCCTGTGGAACTATCATCATATTCCTTTATTGATTTTCCAAATGAAGGAGCTTCAGATAATTTAACATTTCTTGGTATTATACTCTTAAAAGTTTGATTTGGAAAAAAGTTTTTAACATCAGTTGCTACAGATTCAGATAACTTTGTTCTAGAATCATACATAGTAAGAACGATACCATCAAAATCTAATTTTGGATTTAGTGAATCTTTTACAAGTTTAATTGTATCAAGAAGTTGTGATATACCTTCAAGCGCATAATATTCGCACTGTACAGGAACAATAACTTTATCGGATGCAACTAACGCATTAATAGTTAAAAGACCCAAAGATGGAGGAGAATCAATAATAATATAATCATATTGGTCTTTAATTTCTAAAAGTACCCCTTTTAGTTTAGATTCCCTTGATATTTGGTTTACAAGTTCAATTTCTGCCCCTGCAAGTGATATATTGGCAGGAATGATATATAAGTTTTCAACATTTGTTAAAAGAAAAACCTCCGTAATTTTGGCTTTACCAATTAAAACATCATAAATAGATGGAAGTTTATCGCCATTTTCTTTCTTCAAATGAATACCGAGTCCAGAAGTTAAATTACCTTGTGGATCTAAATCTAAAAGTAATACTTTCTTACCTAGCGATGCTAAATATACTCCAATATTTAAAACAGAAGTAGTCTTACCAACTCCTCCTTTTTGATTTGCTACTGTTATAATCATTTACTATAAATTATGTTACAAAACTTGAAAGGATATTTCAATTCAATTTACTATTAATTACACTACCTGAAACCGTATAAGATACAGTAGGATAAAATCCAAACTTATTTAAAGGCCAGAAAATAAACCAAACTATACCTTTTATTTGTGATGCATTAACAAGCCCCCACTCTCTTGAATCTGAACTATTTTCTCTATTATCCCCCATAACAAAATATTCATTTTTTGGAATTTGTATAGGAACATTGTTTGCAAGATATGCCATACCAAATGTTTTTACACTTTTTCCAAGATAAGCGCTTTCATTTAAGAATCTTCCATCGATATAAACATATCCATTTTCAAGCTCTAAAGTATCTCCAGGCATACCAATAATTCTTTTGATATATTCTTCGGTTGGAGAAAATTGAAAAACAATAACATCACCTCTTTTAGGAGTTGAATAAGTAAGTGCAAGCTTATTAATTAGAAGATATTCGCCATTCACAAAATTTGGCATCATAGAATCTCCATCAACAACCTTTGGAGCTGCAATAAATATATATATTACAACAGCAATTGCTACAGTAATTACTACTGTTTCAAGGAAATCAACAAGAAAGAATTGCAATATATTATTTAGAGGTGATGATTTTTTCATAGATCAAAGATTTTACAATAATATACTAATTCTCCTAAAGATTCAAATAACATTCATAAAAAAAGATTCTGAAAAGAAAAAGTTAATTTACAAAAGGTATTGTATATCATATAATCATAAGGTAAATCTGCTGGGGTGGCGGAATCGGTATACGCGACGGACTTAAAATCCGTTGGAGCAATCCATGTGGGTTCAAGTCCCACCCTCAGTACGTAAAACAAATCGGGATGTAGTTCAGTTGGCTTAGAATGCTTGCTTTGGGAGCAAGAGGTCGCTGGTTCAAGTCCAGTCATCCCGATTGTATTATCAAATAACTTATCTTTCTAGTATTGTGTGTTGATTTAAAAACCAATTTGTTTGAGGAATAAATTGCTTAAGTATATCTACAATATCATAATCAAAATGGTACTTGTGAAGCATAACTCCAACCAGAGGATTGTTTGCAATAATCCACTGCAGTGTTTCTTTATCCATTTTTTGGTAGAATGGTAACTGGCCTTTTATTGCTTTCTCTACTAAGCTCATTAATTATTGG
>DAIDGT010000019.1:0-6574 GCA_027459825.1 bacterium | reverse complement strand
TAAGGGAAATTTTCTTTAGTATAATTTCCAAAATTATGTCCTGAATCTATTTTAGCTGTATATTCTGATAATTCCTTGTTTGTCATTATCGTTACTCCAAGTTCTTTGGCTACTTCAAATATCTTATTAATAGCGATATTTTTTTTCTTAATGCTATCTAACATAATTTCAAGTTCAAGATGAAAACCCCATGATTGAGTATATTTCAAAGCTATTTCTACTCCATTATATTCGTAATTTATTCGAAATTGATATGTATATTGTGTATCTTCAGGATCTAAAATTTTAAACAGTTCTATTGCTTTTTCTACATCATTTATATCTATCTTAAACTCAACCTCATTAAAATGGTCCTGTTTTCCTATCCTACCTGGCTTTAAAGCGATTTTTGCATTACCTGATTCCTTATTAAAAACAACTTTAACAACTTTGTCTTTCCAAATAAAAAAATATGTGTCTTTATTATCATTCCCTATAACCTTACCATTCCTTGATAAAAAATTCTGTAAATAAACAAAATCTTTTTCTTTTATACATGCTCTATACTCTAGCTCTATTGATTTATCCATATTTTTGTTATAACTAATAATACTTAACAAATAATTGGCGACATTGTACTAGACTCTCATAATGGAATCAAGATAAATATTGAATTATTTTCTTCTATAATACAATATTCCTATATTTATTCTTTAAATCCCTAGAAGCTTTAAACAAGGGTCCTTGCCAGTTATTATTAAATTCTCTCACAAAAGCAATCTTTTCTTTCAGCATGACATAAATATCATGCGGTTCAATATATTTGTGTATAACTCGACCATTTGATACTTTTGAGTTTTAAAATTATAAAATCCCTAATATCAAAATTTCTGAATATAAAACACTATATTTGTAATTATTGTAGATTTATTCTTTTTATATAAGGATATTGGGGTATAAACTCTAGTAAGTTATAATATTTGCAGAAGATATTCTACTTAAAATTCCTTGTAAATGATCTATGATATCCTTCAGATTGAGCACTGTCTTTTTATCATCTTCACTAATATCAGATATAAACGGATCAATACTTCCATCTTGTTGTAATACTTCGGGAGCAACCTTCTTTATATATTCACGGATAGAATTAATATAACTTTTAAATATATTTAAACTATTTCCAGGAATATGTATACCTTTAACATGATCACTTACAATTACTTCTACAGAAATAAGCCCTGATTTTGTAGTACTTGAAGGTAGACGCACATTATTCACCGGACCTAAAGAGAGTTCTAAAATATCAAAAATAACAGGAACTAATACATCAACACAACCCATATCTTCAAATTGCCTATATATCTCTGAAAGTAACTGATCCCTTTGTTCGTAAGATAAAACTGATCCACTGATAAAATTTATCATATCATAATAAAATGAGGGTAACCTATCACCTTTATATTTAATTTTATTAATTAACTCAGAAAATAAAATATCTTCCTTAGGCAATGATTCTGATGTAGAAAATTCCCTAAGTACTGTCAGGACAACATCATCAGTACTCCCCTCATCTATATCTTCTTCTGAATGCATTTTATGCTCGGCAACTCTACGCATAACCATACCAAATAAATGATTCCGTGATACCATCTCACCCATACTTTCAAAATAAACACTATGAAATCCATCAGAAACATGACCAACAGCATCAACAAGAATAAGAGAAAGTTCACTACCACTTAGTAAACCGTATAATTTACTACTTTTATCATATAAACACCCATTAACTACAACTTCCGCCTCTGATACCTTTGATAGATCAGAAGAAGATAGACCTTCAGTAATAAGTGCAGTACATGATTCTTTACTTATGTCATGTTCTGTGCCATGCAATTGTTCTAAATTTTCCATATTTACAAATCACCCGTTATAATTTATACAATACAAAATTGATAATAACACAGTTATAAAAAAATTAAATATTCATGTTTTATTAATTTATCTTTAATCTTTGTAAATTAGTATTCATCCTCGTTATGAGAAGATATATACAGATTACATTTTTTTCTTTACTATTTATAGCTTTGCTTATATATGTAAGGTCTGTTCGAGGTACAGGTAATGGAGGAGTACCTGTACTATCAGAAAAAAAGACAACACAACAAAGTAATACGTCCAAGACAAGTACTAATAATTCAAGTCAAAACACTAGTACTAGTACACCAACCTCTAGTAATCCTACATATAAAAATGGTACTTTTACAGGTCAGGTTGAAAATGTATATTACGGAAATGTACAAGTACAAGTAACAATATCATCTGGATCAATATCAAATATCAATGTATTACAATACCCAAACGACAATCCTACATCCAATTACATCAGTACACAAGCAATATCAATGCTTAAATCAGAAGTCATACAAGCTCAAAGTTCTAATGTGAACATGATATCTGGAGCATCATATGTATCTAGTGGATTTATCCAATCATTACAAACTGCATTAAGCCAAGCTAGTTAAAATATATGAAAAAGACAGAAACTATAATGGCAATGCCAGTTATTGTGGATATCAATGAACCTAATATAGATGAAAGTATATTTAGTGAAATATTCAAATATCTCAGATACATAGATGATAAATTTAGTACATATAAAAATAATAGTGAGATAGAAAAAATTAACAGAGGAGAAATATCTTACAAAGAATATAGTAATGATATGAAAACAATATTGAAACTATCAGAAAAAACGAAAAAAGAAACTAATGGATATTTTGATATAGACCATAATGGGAAGTTAGATCCATCTGGTATTGTAAAAGGATTTGCAATATATAAGGCATCTCAGATACTAAAAAAGAAAGGATACAAAAATTTCTATATAGAGATTGCAGGAGATATAGAAATATCAGGATTAAATGATCAGAATAAAAAATGGAGAGTTGGTATTGAAAACCCATTCAATAGAAAAGAAATAGTAAAGGTGCTAGAACTTACAAATAAAGGTATTGCTACATCAGGAAAATACATAAGAGGAGAACATATTTGGAATAATACAAAAGATATAGTGAAAAATAATGTTATTAGTATTACTGTTATAGCAGATAATGTATATAACGCAGACAGATTCGCTACAGCAGCATTTGCGATGGGAGATAAAGGAATACTATTTGTAGAAAAATTAAAGAATGCGGAAGGGTATATGGTAATGAATAATAAGAAAGCAATATTTACTTCTGGTTTTGAAAAATATCAAGCAGCATGAATACATATATAGATACATTTTTAAATAAATTTACCACATATAGGTTTACCCTATACTATCTACTTGCAATATATATATTTGCATTAATTTTTTGCGCATTTGGGGCCTTGCCTTTTACAATAAAAGATTTACTAACAACTTTTATTATTGCAGTAATAGTTTCATATATATCAAATTATGTGATGGCATTTTTATTTAAAGCATCTAGGAATATAGAATCGGTATTTATAACGGCATTAATCCTAACATTGATAATTCCGGCATTTCAAGATGAGTATACCTTTATATTCTTTGCATCTGGACTTGCAATGGCATCAAAATATTTAATTACAATAGATAGAAGACACATATTTAATCCTGCAGCAGTATCGGTTGCGGCAATTGCACTACTATCCCCTACCCATGTTGCAACATGGTGGATAGGATCTGTGTACATGTTACCTATTGTAGTAGTAGGAGGACTGTTACTTATGAGAAAAATTGGTAAAGAAAAAATGGTGTATACTTTCCTGAAAACATATCTGATACTAACAATAGTTGCATTAATTATAAATAAAGTATCAATATCTACAGCAATAAGCCTTAGCATATTAAACTCTCCCGTTTTCTTCTTTGCATTTATAATGTTAACAGAGCCAATAACATCACCATCAAGAGAAAAAATGCAATACTATTATGCGATATTTGCAGCAATTGCATTCTCTACCCCAGAACTAAAAATATTTAATATAGGATTTACTCCAGAGTTATCTTTATGTGGAGCAAATTTATTTGCATATATAATTAATCCAAATTACAGAGTTGATTTTATATTAGAAAAGAAGGAACAATTATCAAAAGATACCATATATTTCATTTTTAAAACTAGAAATAAAATAAGGTATCTAGCAGGACAGTATATGGAATGGATACTTCCTCATAAAAAGACAGATGACAGAGGAAATAGAAGGTATTTCTCATTTGCATCATCCCCAACAGAAGATAGTGTTTCAATACTTGTAAGATTCCCTGAACACTCAAGCAGCTATAAAAAAGCTCTAATGAATTTACAAAGAGGGGAAAAGATTACTGCAACTGAACTTGCAGGAGATTTTATATTACCATCGTCTTTAAATAAAACTCCCATAGTATTTGTTGCTGGAGGGGTGGGAATAGCGCCGTTTATAAGCATGATAAAATACATTATAGATAAAAGAATAAAAACTAATATTACACTAATATACTCAAATAAAAGTCAAGGAGATATCTTATTTAAGGATATATTAAAAAAGGCAGAATATTATGGTGTAAAAACTATATACACACTTACAAATCCTGATGAAAACTATGGATGGTACGGAGAAAAAGGTTATATAAACCAAGATTTGATCAAAAAACATATACCTTCATATAACTCATCTATGTTTTATATAGCAGGAGCTCAAATTATGGTAGATAATATTCACAATAACCTACTACAAATGGGAGTTAGTCCAAAACAAATAAAAGAAGACTTCTTTCCTGGGTATATTGAAACAAAAGCATAACAACAATCCTATAATATTTACAAGATTCCTGTGTATCTGATATAATCACGTTTGCACCTTAACAAAGGAGGGGTTTTCATGGCAAGTATCGTCGTACATACGGCAATTGGATTCATCTGTCTGATATTAGCCAAAAGCTATATATCAGAACGTCGAGAGAATGGAAGGAGTTGGAAGACAACAGGATACATCCTCGGATGTATCACAACGTTGATGTTTGAATCACCGTCACACCAACAAACAGTTCAGGGAATCGTCATCGACATGATCAGTCTGTTAGCTTGCCTCGTAGTGATCCATGTGGTCATCACATCAATCCAAGACCTCATTTTCAACCGATCCAAGTGATCTAATTCCCGCAAGGGAAAATAAAGGAGGTGCAAAAACAAAGGGGATCGTGATCAAGATCAAAATTGAGCATATTGCTCAAATAATAAATCTTTTTCATTCGATCCCCCTTTTCCTTTTTAATTACCAATTCCTTTATACTCAAGAACATGTACTTTTGGAAAACTCCCTATAACTAATTTTGTAAAAACAGGTTGTATTGCACATCTCAACATCCCCAAAGTTATTAATTTTGCATTATCACGAACAAATTTAGGGTCACGCTTTAATAAGATATCTCCACTTTGACCAAATATCAACCTATGAATTGCGCCCCTACTAAATCGAGCACGATCAATAAGAACTCCTGTACCTTCTATTCTTTTTCCCATAAAAGTAAATCCTACAGATGTATCATCTCCAAACAAATTCATATCACGCAAATATGCAAATAATCTTAATAATTCAGATTCAATTACCTAATCTCTAGCATAAGGAGATTTCTGTTTTTCTTCTATATAATGTATATGCTCTTTATAGTTCCGATAACAAACTAATTCAGCCTTCATAAGTTCTAAAGAACCAGGGTCAATTACATTAAAAATTTCCTCCTCTGGGCATGGAAATTTAAATCTTATATAATTTACAATATCACTACTCAAACTTAATACTTTAAGTACCCTGTCAATATCATTAGCATCATCATAACTACGTATATTTCTTTGAAGCCTTTGAGCTAATTCCCTTATTAAAAAGGGAGTATATCTTACAACATCATAGTCATCTGCATCACCTAATACTTCAGAAACAACACCTACACCATTTGCACCATTAAAGTCCACTCCTCCTGTTTTAATTAAACCATTAGGCATTAAGAATACACCTGTATAGAAGGAATAGGTTCTTTCCCTATAGAAAAAATATTTGATCTAAAATTATTCTGTGGAAAAAGACTACCTAAATCCTCACATAAATTACAAGTAACTACTCTTATATCTGATGCCAGATCACTAACATCACTTTTTACAGGAAATTCTATCTCGTCCATATTAAATGTACATATTACTTTCTAATAGACCTCCTATACACATTAAATACCGCTATGTTACCTCCCCAAAATAGAGGAATAAATTCCATTGGGATTTTACCAATACCTAGTGTTGTATCTAAAACACCTGAAAAAAAATCAAAATCTTTATCTTTCAGACCAGACAGCATTGCTGCCATATACCTAGCAGAAGTAGTGTATTTAACAGAAGCAACCTTTCTCTCATAATCTGGGTCAATTACAGCCTCTTCTCCCCTTAATAATTGTAAAACATGAGACGCAAATTCGGGAGATACTGCATCAGTATGAAACCCCATGATTCTCCTTCTTTGAGCATTTAGTATACCAACCCCATTATCAATACCTTCAAAAAGATATTGACTATTAGGGACATTCCTTTTACCATGATCTCCAAAAATAAGCATT
>DAIDGT010000018.1 GCA_027459825.1 bacterium | reverse complement strand
ATCCTCTGCAATAAGTAATAATACACTTTCCTTGTCTTCTTTAGATACTATTTTGAGGCAAAATTACATTAACTCTTCTTTTGAAAGTAGTAATGTTTCTGTTCAAATCTTAGATTCTTCAAATAACAATAATGTTACATACCAATTATCACGTTATATAGAAAATTTGGGAGGGACAATATCTTCTATTGGTACATATCCTTCAACATTATATAAGAGTACTATATATGTTTCTAACTATGGTCAGTATAAATATGAAGTTCAAATGATTAAAAGTATATTGGGAAGTGGCAATGTTAATATCGTATATCGTAATCCTGTATTTTTCTATACAGGGAGTATTATTGTCGTTTTAGGAACTGCAGGTAGCAATATTATTCCATAATAGTTAAGAATTATGACATTTTTTGATATAATCAAGACTTATGTCTGGGCATTCTAAATGGGAAACAACTCGTAGGCAGAAATCTCTAAATGATTCAAAGAAAGCAAAATCTTTTACTAAGGTTTTAAAGAAAATTGTTGCTGCTGCAAAGCAAGGTGGTGGTAATATGGATAATAATTTTTTATTAAGAACTGCTGTTGATAATGCAAGGGCAGTAAATGTACCTTCTTCAAATATAGAATCTGCTATAAAGAAAGGATTGGGAACCAATGTCGAAGGTAAAATCTTTGAAGAAATTTTTTATGAAGCTTTAGCTCCACACGGTGTTTCAGTTTTAATACAGTGTTTTTCTGATAATCGCACCAGGTTGATTTCTGAATTAAGATTAGTAGTCGAAAGAAATGGTGGTAGGATGTTAGATAACGGTTCTGTCTCTTGGCAATTTGATTTGCAATATATGTTTTCTATTGGACTTAAATTAAATACTAGTAATGACAATATTAATAAGTGGAATGAAATGAAAAAAGAAAGAATCTCGGATATAGATACATTTGAATTAGATATAATGGAGATTGGTGGAGTACTTGATTTTAGTATTGATTCTGAGAGTATTAATGTGTTTGTTTCTCCTGATGGTTATAATAGTGTAAAAGAATTTCTAGATAAAGGTAATTATGATATTGTTGATGTTGAAATTACTTATGTCCCTAAAATGAGGGTATCTTTAAGTGAGTCTGAAGAATTAGAAGTTTCTACATTTGTTTCTAAGATAGAGGAGATTGATGATGTTAAGGATATTTATGTCAGTTTGTAAAATTATATGTCTAAAGTGATTTTAGGTATTGACCCTGGTTTTGCTATTTTAGGTTGGGGAATAATTAATTCTTTAAATAGGGATAATATTAATAGTGTGGAGTGGGGAGCTATTAGTACTAAAAGTTCTTTAAATATAGAAGCTCGCCTTTTCAAAATCTACAATGATTTAGTCGATGTTATTGATAAATATAAGCCTGATGAAATTGCAATAGAAAAGGTTTTTTTTAATAATAATGCAAAAACAGCAATTACTGTTGGTCAAGCTCAGGGAGTTGTTTTCTTGTTATCTGCAATGCGTAATATACCCATCTTTCAGTATACTCCATTGCAAGTAAAAAGTGGGTTAACTGGCTATGGTGTTGCTGATAAAAAACAGGTTCAGAATATGTTAAAATTAGTTTTAAAGCTAGATACAATTCCTAAGCCTGATGATGCAGCAGATGGTGTTGCTATTGCTTTGTGCCATCTACAAACGAATAGATTTTTATGATTGCATATCTAAAAGGTTACATAAAATATAAAGGTGAAGGTTATATCGTTATTGATGTTAATTCTGTTGGATATAAGGTTGAAGTAATTAAGTCCCTTTTAATATTAGATACAGATAGCATAGTTGAACTCTACATATATTCTGATATTAACGAAAGATTTTCTCGCTTATTTGGGTTTCCTTCCGTTGAATATTTACAGTTATTTGAACTTTTGTTAACTGTAACTGGGGTTGGACCTAAAAGTGCCTTAAATATTTTATCTAATAGTGAGTATAATGAACTTATTAATGGGATTAATGGGTCGGATTTAAATTTATTATCGTCTATTCCTGGTCTTGGGAAAAAATCTGCAGAGCGTATTATACTAGAATTAAAAGGTAAGATTTCTAGTGTGGGTATTGTTAATAATCCAAAGCAACAATTTTTGAAAGAGGTTACAGAAGCACTTCTCTCTTTAGGATATAATAGTGGAGAAATTAAAAAAATTGAAGGTCAGTTACTTGAAACAGATTCTGTTAATGATGCTCTTAGGAAGGGATTGTCTTTATTAAAAAGGTAAATTTTTATGGTTAAAAATGGAGTTACTTCTGAACTAAATCTTAATAATATACGACCTAGGAATTTTGATGAATTAATCGGTAGGAGTAGTGAAAAAGAGAGCCTTAGAATTTTAATTGATGCTGCAAAGGCTAGAGGGGAGGCTTTGGATCATATATTATTTTATGGACCTCCTGGTTTAGGGAAAACAAGTTTTGCGTTTGTAATTGCTAATGAAATGCAAAGTAATATAAAGATTACTTCAGGACCGGCACTTGAAAAGACTGGTGATCTTGCTTCTATACTTTCTACTCTTGCAAAAGATGATATATTGTTTATAGATGAAATTCATAGGCTTAATAAGTCTATTGAAGAAATGTTGTATCCTGCAATGGAAGATTATTCCTTAGATATAATAGTTGGTGCTGGTCCTTCTGCAAAAACATTAAGATTAGAATTACAAAAATTTACTATTATTGGTGCAACTACTCGAATTGGATTGATATCTTCTCCATTAAGAGACAGGTTCGGAGTTGTTTTTAGGTTGGATTTCTATTCGAATGAAGAGCTAGAGGGTATTATTACTAGGAGTGCAAATGTTTTAGGTGTTAAGATAACTCCTGATGCTATATCTGAAATTGCCTATAGGAGTAGGGGGACGGCAAGAATAGCCAATCGTCTTTTGAGAAGGGTTAGGGATTATGCCCAGGTTATTGGAGGAAATAAAATAACTGCAAATATTGTTTTGGATGCTATGAAAGCTCACCATATTGATAAAATGGGATTAGATGATCTTGATATAAAAATATTAACTACAATAATAAATGATTTTAATGGTGGTCCAGTAGGTTTAAATACAATTGCTGTAGCTATATCTGAAGAGATAGATACAATATCTTCTGTTTGTGAACCATTTTTATTACAGAAAGGTTTTATAAAAAAGACTCCTCGTGGAAGAATTGCTACGAAGTTAGCTTTTGATTATTTCAATATCCCTTATAATGAAGAACTTTCTCTTTTCTAATAAAAAAAACATTAAATTAGTTGCTGGTATACTTATTATATTTCTTATATTATTTGTTAATTTGGCGTATTATTTGCATTTGAATTTATTTTTGGTACTAATATTCCTTTCTTTTCTTGTCTACATAATGACTATTGTAATAGTGAATTTTAAATTTAATTTTGTAGAGTCGTTTGGATTGTTATTATTTCCAGCAATTCTATTTTTCTTTGCTTTTTATTTTACAATTAATATTTTTATTCCTTTGTTTAATTTATATGGTGGGGTAGGTTTTGTTGTCTTATCTAATTTTATTTATGTTATTATTTCTTTAATACTCTATGCTTCTTTATTGAATATCAGTATAATTCGTGCTTCTTATATTGATAATGTTCCTCTTGCTCAGTTTTCATATACTGTTAATTACATGTTGTCTGTTGTGTGTAGTTATTTAGTATTTTCTGTTCTATTTATGAAACTTTCTTCATTATTAGTTATTATTTCTGTATGTATTTTTGTATTTATTTTGTTTATGCAAATTTTATACTTTCTAGGAGAATATAAATTATATGATATTATTTTATATTCATTTTTTGCAGTAATACTTATTGCGAATATGTCCGCTTTATTGATTTTTTATCCTATTGTTGGATTTTTGTCTGCTTTGATACTTTCTATTTGTGTATATATTTATGAAGGTATTTTAATTCATATTAAACGGGGTGAACTTTCGAAATATAATATATTTGAATATTCCTTATTAATAATTTTGATTTTTGCATGTCTATTATTTTTTCCTAGATGGGGAATAGTGGGAGGAGTTTAATCCTTTTATATATCTTTTGTGTTAGGAGTAGGGGAAGTTATCAATATTTATTCGTGCCAATAGTCCTATAGTGTTTATGGGTGTCTATTTGTAGCATTTGGAGTATCATATAGTGTGGATAAGTGCTAATGTCTTAAATCTGTTGTTTACTTTGTATGTATGATATTCTCTATCTTATTTTTTGTAAACTTTTTATAAAAAATAAAATTTTTATAAAATATATGTGTTGACTTGTAATGGTTAGGGTGTTCTCTGCAATTTTATTTTCTGAAATAGTAAGTGTATTTGTTCTTAAATCTAACTGGGTATAATCATCCTTATACTCAGTTATATGTGTTTTTTACAACACATATATTCCCCACTTTATTAATTTTTTTTTCTATTGATTATCTTTAAATTTATTTTTATTTATAATAAATTTATATCTTTTTACCCTACTGTTAATATGCCTTGTTGGTCAAAATAGAATGGTTTTTTATTGTATTAATAGGATTTGTTTTAAATTGGGGTCAAATTTGAAGGTTTATTATTATGTAGTGTAAAATTACATGTGTGTAATTGTTTTATGCGTCATTTTTATGTGATATTATGTATATATGGAAATATTTATAATTATTATTGTTGGGCTAGTTTTTATAGTTAGTTTTTTTAAAATTATTACATTTATACCTAGGCTTATACTTACTATAATTCGATATGTAATTTTATTAGCATTTTTCCTTTTGATTGCAGTACATTTCAATTGGATTCATTTATCTAATTTAATTAAGTAAATTATGGTACTATCAAAATTTTTAGACCATAAAGAAGATTTCTCATTAAACCTATTAAATAATAATTACAGTAAAGAAACTATATACAATTATAAAAGAGATCTTTTTCTTTTTGAATTGTTTTTATCTGTTAATAATGTAGATTTTAGTAATATAAATAAAAAATCCATTGTCTTGTTTAAAGATTTCCTTCGGAGTGGGGATTATATATTTTATTTAAAATCAGAAGATCCTTCTGGTATGCATTATTTTCCCAAAGAAAAATTATCGAGCAGGTCGATTAATCGTATTTTGTCTTCGTTTAGATCGTATTTAAAGTACTTAATTGATTTTGACCTCCCTACTCCTATATCACCTGATTCAGTAAAGTTGGTGAAAACAGAAAGAAAAGAATCTCAGGTTGCAGAAATGTCTGACCTTATAAGGTTGATAGAATTTCCGAGTATGTGGGAAAAGAATAATTTTGTGCAACTGAGAAATAGAGCTATGTTAGAAACTTTATTTTCTACTGGTATGAGGATTTCCGAACTTGCTTCACTAAATAGGGATCAAATTAATGACGAAGGTAAAATTTATGTTATGGGTAAAGGAAAAAAACAAAGATTTGTTTATTTAACTCAAAGAGCAATAGACCATATATTTAAGTATTTAGAATTAAGAGATGATGAACTTCCCGCCCTCTTTATACCTTACAGGGGTGGTCGTAATGGTAAAGTTGGAGATAGAATTTCAATAAATTATATTCAGGAAAGAATTGCTTTCTATAGAAAAAAATTAGGTATTATTGTTCCTACAAGTGCTCATAGTTTAAGGCATGGTTTTGCAACTTATCTTGCTGAAGAGGGTGCTAATCCTGCTGCTATACAAATATTGCTTGGTCATGAATCCTTACAAACTACAAATAAATATGTACATGGTTCTGATAAATATGCAGAAGAAACTCATAGAAAGTTCCATCCCCTAAAATAGTTTTAACAACTATTACTTCCTGAATAATATGGTGAATTAGTTCCTGTATTTTGTCTAGTGCATAATGTTCCAGATCCATTATAAAGTGCATACTCAAATACACTATTTACTGACGGTAGAGCTTGTTCATAAAGATCTATACTTCTTTGGGTATTTGAGTATAGCCCTTGTGATTGTATTTTGTATTGCTGTATAGGTTGAAATGGAGTTTGAGCATCCAGACTTCTTGCAAACATTGTAAACAATGCCCCTACTATAAAAACAACAAGTATTATCTTTATTTTTATTCCCTTCTTCTTCATATTCACAGTATATAATATCTAAATATACAGTATTCTTGTTATTGTGTAAACTAATAAATTTATTATACTGAATTAATGAAATTATTACTAATTTATGTTATATTTCCTTAGTATTATATGTTTGATTTTTTATGAAAAAATTCCTTATTAATATATTTAATCCGCCAATAGATTTACTTGTATTTAAAATTTATATCTATTGGCTTTTGTTATCGTTTGTATTGTTTTTATTTTTTTCTCAGGCTTGGCAACAACCAGTTTCATATATAATATTAGGTATTAGTGTTTTTGGTATTCTCGTGTTAAGGTTAATGCGAGATGATATAAAAATACCAATTATACCTAGTATCATATTTGGTTCTTTCTTACTATTTTCAATAATATCTACTTTTTTTAGTATAAATGTATTTACTAGTATAATTAATTTAATCTTTTATATATCCATCTTTATTATCTTTATTCTATCTTTTGATCTCTTTAGTTCGTGGAATTTAATTCGATGGTTTATGTATTGGGTTTTATTTATTGGGTGTATTTTTTGTATTTATGCAATTTATCACTATTTAATAGGGTATGATCCTAGACTTACTGGTACCCTACTCTCTCCTGATACTGCAGCCGGTTTTTTAATTATGATAATTCCTTTTTCTCTATATATGCTTATTAATAAATATAAAAGTAGATTTATAACTGTTATCTCTGTATTAATCCCTTCTGTACTTATTTCATCTTTATTCATAACTTTTTCACGGGCTGCATATTTATCAATTATTGTCGTAATAACTTTGTTTTGTATAGTATTATTTAGATACTTTTCAAAAAATTTTATTAAAGTTTTAATCTTTTTACTCTTAACAATTGTTTTAAGTTATGGATTATCATTATTACAACCTCATGTTGCCTCCAGAGTTTCTTTATCAGGTCTAACAAATGTTTTAGCTGGACCTAGTAATGTTTCTAGGGTGGATAGAATTGATGTGTACAAAAGAAGTCTATCTATAATTAAAAGTTTCCCTATTTTTGGTTCTGGTCTTGGGACTTTTGGAGAGATATTTAAAAAATATCAAGATATGCCTTGGGTATATTTTGATTATACCCATAATCAGTACCTACAAATATTTGTTGAAGAAGGTCTGATTGGTGGTTTTATTTTCCTTTGTTACTTTGTTTACTTAGGGTTTATAGGTGTAAAAAATATTTATAAAGATAAATTTTCTAAATTTAAGCAGTCTTTTCCCAAAAATTTACTTTATATATTTATATTTTCTGGTGTATTAGCCTCCATGTTACATGTATTACTTGATTATGATTGGGAGATTATTCCTGTATTTTTCCTCTTATCAATCATGACAGGGATGTGTTTTAACTTATATAAGGAAACTAAGTACATATATATACAAGGTAAAGCTGTATTCATATCATTTATCATTTCTATACTGGTTATTGTTTTTTGTTTGTACCTTTTTTTAGGGGAATTGTATTTCAAGAAAGGTGAATCTGCTTATAATAATAATAATTTATCTTCTTCCATTGTTTATCTTAAAAAATCTATAAATTTCCTACCTTTTGATTCTGATCCTTATGTGTGGGAAGCATTAGCTTATGAGAATCAAATGAAATATAGTGTTGCAAATTCTTTACTCAATACTGCCTTAAAATTAGATCCATATAATGCAGATATTATGAATAAGATTGGCGAAAATTATGTTTATGCAAATAAACATAAACAAGCTTTAGGTACTTTATATGAAGCATATGATTTTAATAAATATTCTGATCCTTCTTTTGTTTTGGATTTGAGTGAAGACCTCAGTTATCTTAGACATATGAAAAAAGCTGTAGCTTTGTATAAGCAAGCTATCAGTAAATATTTCCCTTTAAATTCTACATATCGTGGGTATAGTCAGTTTTATAAATTAAATGGAGTTGATGTTTCGCTGGGATATATATATTTAAATCTATACATACTAACTGGAAATAAGCAGTATTATAAAATATCAAATTCTGTAAATGGTGTAAGTATAAAGAAAACTTTTAGTACTAATAAAAAATAAGTATTATAAAATTATTCAATTTTTTTATTAATTTCTGTTGTTGATACAAAGTCTCCGGAAAGGTTGATTAGCCTTGATCCCGAAGTATGTCTACTGTGTAAGGATATTGATGATAAAGGTATCTTGATAACTTGTCCTTTGTTAGAAATAATTAATAATTCCTCATCTTGATTTTGTACTATTTTCATAGATACTAAATCTCCTGTTTTTGCATTTATTCTAGCAATAAATGCTCCTTTTCCTCCCCTACCCTGTGTTAAGTGTTCTTCTATTTTTGTCCTTTTTCCATAACCATTTTGACTAACGACAACTACATAACTATTTTCTTGTACAATTCCTGCACCTACAATCTCATCATTTGTCTTGTCTATGGAGATTCCTTTTACCCCTCTAGAAGATCTTCCTGTTTCCCTGACATCCTTTTCATTAAATCTTATAGAGTGAGCTTTCTTAGTAGCAACCAATATTTCGTCATTACCTTTTGTTCCCATAACCCACTTTAATTCATCATCTTTATCTATTGTTATTGCTATAATCCCATTCTTTCTAATATTTTTAAACTTATCTAATGAGGTTTTCTTAACTGTTCCATTTTTTGTTACCATAAATAAATACTTAATACTTTCTTCTTTCCCCCCTATTTCTTTTGTTGTTATAACACTTGTAATTTGTTCACCTTGGTCTATATTAATTATATTAATTAATGGTTGCCCTTTGGCTACTCGTGAAAATTCTGGAATTTCAAATACTTTAGTTACAAATACTCTTCCCTTGTTTGAGAAAAATAATATATTGTCTGTTGTTGAGGCTACTAATGCATGGGTAATAGAATCTGTTTCTTTCGTTGTCATTCCTACGACCCCCTTGCCTCCACGGTGCTGTACTTTATATGTATCTGGTGACAATCTTTTAATATAACCTTGTTTACTAATGGTAATTAATGCTTCTTTTCGTTCAACAATATCTTCTATTTCAAATTCCCCAACCTTTGATTTAATTACCTTAGTTAATCTTTCACTCGGATATTTTGCTCTAATTTCTTGGGTTTCTTTCTTAATTATCTTAATAACATTAAATTTGTCAGATAATATTGCTTCTAATGATTTTATTAATTCTCTTAGTTCTGCGAGTTCTTGTTCAATTTTGCTTCTTTCTAATGCAGCCAATCTTCTTAACTGCATATCTAGAATTGCAATTGCTTGTATTTCTGTAAGTGAGAAATTTTTAATCAATGCTGCTTTTGCTACTTCAGAATCTTTTGATTCCTTAATTATCTTTACAACTTCATCTATATTATCTATTGCTATTTTTAAGCCTTCAAGTATGTGTGCTCTAGCTTTTGCCTTCTCAAGTTCAAATCTAGTTCTTCTTTCAATAACTTCAATTCTATGATCTATAAATATGTCTAATATGTTTTTTAACGTTAGAAGTTTTGGTTCCCCTTTTGTAATTGCAAGCATGTTTGCATTGAATACAGATTGCAATTCAGTGTATTTAAATAGTTTATTTATTAATATATTTGGTTTTGCTTCTCTTTTGAGATCCAATACAACTCGAATTTCATCTTTTGCACTCTCGTCTCTTATATCTGAGATACCTTCTAATTTTTGGTCTTTAACTAGTGACGCTATCTTTTCAATAAATCTAGATTTATTGACCTGAAAAGGAATTTCAGATATTATAATTTGCATCTTTGAAGCCTTGTTCTCTTCTATATTTGCCTTTCCTCTTATTACTATTCTCCCTCTTCCTGTTGCATATAAATTTTCTATTTCTTGTCTGTCGTAAATCACACCTTTTGTTGGAAAATCTGGTCCTTTAATATATTCCATCAATTGTGCTGTAGTTGCTTCTGAGTAAATATTTCCATCTGGTGTTACACTTTTTACTTGATCTAGCAGAAAAATTATTGCATCTAGAACCTCTCCTATATTATGAGGAGGTATTTTTGTTGCCATCCCAACAGCAATACCGTCCGCTCCATTAAGTAATAAATTTGGGATTGCTGCAGGTAAGACTACTGGCTCTTTAAGTCTGCCATCATAACTGTCTTGGAAATTTACAGTCTCTTTTTCTATGTCCCTAATGATCTCATCAGATATTTTTGCAAGTCTTGCTTCTGTATACCTCATTGCAGCAGGACTATCTCCATCGATAGACCCAAAATTCCCTTGTCCATCTATCAGTTGATATCTTATACTGAAATCCTGAGCCATGTGTACAAGTGCATCATATATAGACATATCTCCGTGAGGGTGATACTTTCCCATTACATCACCTACTGTTCTTGCTGACTTAGAGTATTTTGCTGTGTGATGAAGATTATCTTCATGCATTGTATATATAATTCTCCTTTGGACAGGTTTTAAACCATCTCTTGCATCTGGCAATGCTCTGGCAGTTATAACGCTCATTGCGTAGTTTATGTAACTACTTTTCATTTCTTCAATAACATCAACTTCCTTGACATTATTTATGTTTATGTTTTTTATATCTTTATCTTCCATATATTTTATATATCAAGTTGCGCAGATTTTGCGTTAAGTTGAATAAATTTTTTTCTAGGAGGAACAAAATTTCCCATGAGCATGTCAAATGTTTTATCTGTTTCTTCTATGTCCTCTATTTTAACCTGTTTCAGAGTTCTTGTTGTTGGATTCATAGTGGTTTCCCATAACTGTTCAGGATTCATCTCTCCAAGACCTTTGTATCTTTGTATAGAATTTATTTTTATATTATTTTTATTTAGCTCATCTAATATTTTTATATTTTCACTTTCATCTAAGACCCAATAATCTTTTTGACTTGTTGTTATTTTATATAGGGGTGGTTGTGCTATATACACGAAACCTTTATCTATAAGAGGTTTTAGATATCTATATAGAAATGTCAGGAGCAATGTTACTATATGTTCTCCGTCTACATCAGCATCTGTCATGATTATGATTTTGTTATATCTTAGCTTTTCCAGATTTAGATTATCAGAAATACCTGTCCCTAATGCAATAACTAAGTCTTTTAATTTATTGTTATCTAGTACTCTATCTATTCTATATTTTTCACTATTTATTGGTTTTCCTGTTAGTGGTAATATTGCTTGAATTTTTCTATCTCTACCCTGTTTAGCTGATCCTCCTGCACTATCTCCTTCTACTATGAAAAGTTCTGCTTTGCTAGGGTCTCTTTCACTACAGTCAGCTAATTTTCCAGGAAGTGTTCCTCCTTCCAGTACTCCCTTTCTCATAACAGATTCTCTAGCAGCTTTTGCAGCTTTTCTTGCTCTTGCAGCAAGTAAAACCTTTTCTATTATATTTTTTCCTTCTTTAGGATGCTCTGATAAATATGTTTCAAGCTCACTTGTGGTAACGTTTCTTACAATTGCCTGAATCTCATTATTATTCAGTTTCATCTTTGTCTGACCTTCAAATTGAGGATTTTGTAGCTTAACAGAAATTATTGCTGTAAGACCTTCTCTTACATCATCCCCAGTTAATCCTTCTTCTCCTTCTTTGACAACATTAATTTTTTTAGCATAATCATTTATTGTCTTTGTTATCGCAGATTTAAATCCTGTAAGATGAGTTCCTCCTTCAGGGTTATATATGTTATTTGCAAATGATAAAATATTATCTGCTATATCATCTGAATATTGTATCCCTACTTCTACCTCTGTATTCTCTTCATTTTTTTTAATATGAATTACTTCTGTTAGTGCCTTTTTATCTTTATTTAAAGACCTTATGTATGATTTCACTCCTCCTTCAAAGTATATATAGTATGGTGATTCATATTTTTCACTCCTTTCATCTAAAAATGTGAATGTAATTTTTCCTGTAAGATAGGCTTGTTCTCTAACACGTCTTAATAATTGTTTTGCATTTATAT
>DAIDGT010000017.1 GCA_027459825.1 bacterium | reverse complement strand
GACAGTAGGGCAAATTTAGAAGATGTATTTTTAGATCTAACAGGAAAAATGCTAAGAGATTAAACAATGAAAAAAATTTACGCATTCACAATTGCTTCATTAAAGATGATGGTTAGAAATAAGGCTAACATTTTTTGGTCTTTATTTTTTCCGCTTATGCTTATGCTTATATTTGGTCTTTTCAATACATCCCAAGAGACTATCAGTGTAGCAGTTATAAATGGAAAAGGTGTTCCAGCTTCAATCTCATCGTTTGCTAATGACCTATCCAAACAAAAAGGAATTAAACTTACAAAGAATGAAACTCTCAGTGAAGCTGATAAAAGCCTAAAAGCGGGAAATACAGACTTAATTATTGATATAGAAAAGAATACATCCGCAACTCCAGAAAAACCTCAATATAAAGTAGATTTTTATATAAATAAAAGTTCTCAAGTATACAGTATTGCTGAATTACTAGAAACACAAATAAAATACAGTTTCTTAGAGCAAACTACAAAAGGGTATAATTTGGTACAATTTAACCAAATAACTCAGAGTGCAATAAAAGACTATAGTTATGTATCTTTTCTGACTCCGGGCATAGTTGCGCTTGCAATAATGCAGGGTATAATTTTTTCAGTAATGATGATCCTTATAACATACAGAGAAGAAAGCGTACTTAGAAGAATATTTCTAACAACAGTAACTAAGTTTGAATTTTTAACCAGTCTATCTTTAACACGCATAATAATGGCACTCTCTCAAGCTGCAATTTTAATATATGTTGCCTTACTTGTATATAATGTAAAAATTATTGGAAACACATTTTTGTTAGCATTCGTTATAATATTAGGAGCATTAATGTTTATATCGTTAGGTCTTCTAATATCATCATTAGTAAACAAGATTGAGACAGCATCTGCTGTTGCAAATGTGATAACACTACCTATGATGTTTTTATCAGGTCTTTTTTTCCCTTTAAGCGCTCTCCCTAAATGGTTATCAGATATATCTCAATACTTTCCACTGACTTACCTTATTAATGCACTAAGAGGAGTATACATATCAGGGGATTCTTTTACAAAAATTATAAACCCCATGTTAGGTATGTTAGTGTGGTTAGTAATTTTTACAATAATAAATATCTGGGCATTTAAGTGGGAGTAATCTTTCCTAACATCAATTTTATTTGAAAAACACACACTAATTTGATATATTTATGACTTGATGATAAAAACAGTAAATTTAAACAACACAAAAATTTCCTACCTTCCAACAACACAATTTATACCACAAAGCTTAATAACAGAAGACAAACCATACTTTATAGAATTAGAAGTTTCAACAAAAGAAGATGTTAGATTACAAGATAAAAAAATTACAGACCAGATAGTTGAAAGAATAAGTCCATTTGGAGGGCATAGTACGCTAATATCAAAAAATAGGAGTCAAAGACCTCAACCAGATGAACAGAATATAAAAGCAGATAATACAGATATACAAAATTGTTTATTTGATAATATAGATAAGGTTGCAAAACCAATAGTAGAATATCCTGAGTATGAAGTCTATCAAGCCCCAAATCCATTTGCATTTAACACTGGATACCACGAGATTATATTCACAAAAGAACATGTTGAAAAATTGGATCAAATTCAATATAAGCATATCTTTGGTATATTTTCGGTAATGGTTAAAAGGGCACAATATCTGTCTGGTATAGCAGGAATAAATCAGGTATCTGCAGGATTAAACCTAGGAACAGCAAAAATGAAATATTCTGCAGGCGCATCACAACCACACTTACATGCTCAAATAGGAGCAGTATATCAGACAGGATACCTTCCTGATTCTGATAGAATAGAAAATGTATGTTCCGAATTTGAAAAAGTAGGAATAGATTACATGCAAAAATATTTTGAAGCAGTTATAACTGCAAGGCTTGATATTTTTGAATCAAAAAATTTTTTTGTATTTGCACCTTTTGCGCCAAGGTTTAAAGATGAAATTCATATTGTATCTAAAACAACAGAATTTTCTAATTTAACAATGGTTAATTCAAAACAAATACAAGAAATATCGGATTTAATTATAAAAGTATTTAAAGCATACACAAAAATGAAATTTCCTAATAAAGAAGGAAACATGGTAAATGTAGGAATAGATAGTTTAAACATAGAATTTTTAGGAAACAGATTTGATAGTAAATCAAAAGGGAGATTATTTATAAAAATAATGCCAAGACAATCAGATCTTGCATATTCTGAACTATTGGGAAGGTTTGTAGTCGATAGATACCCAGAAACTACAGCAGAGGCAATAAGAAATGAAACCAGTACTAAGTAAAATTAACAAATTAAAAGTATTATATACATCTGCGGAAGTTTATCCTTTTGCGGGTATAGGAGGATTAGGTCAGGTAGCATATTTTCTTACTAAAGCATTAGTAAAAGAAGGAGTTGATGCTAGATTATTTCTTCCTAAATATGGAAGAATCGATGAGAAAACATATCCTCTTGAGATGATATATGAAGGACTTGAAGTTCCAACAGGTGATGATAAAAAGATTATTTGTAACATAAAGCAGCTAGTAAGAGATGATACAGAATCTCCTGTAGTATATTTCATTGAAAATATGGAATTTTACGAAAAAAGGTCTAATGTATATGGATACAATGATGACCACATTAGATTTTTACTTTTATCTTCAGGGTTGATGGAATTTTTAAAAATTTCAGAATGGACTCCAGACGTTATAAATTGTGCAGACTGGCATACCGGGCATATTCCAAATTTATTAAAGACAAAATATGCAGATGACCCAAAATTAAAAAAGATAGCAACAGTATTTAGTATACATAACTTAATGCACCAAGGGCTTTTTGACCATAAAAAGATGACTGACCTGGATTTTGACAATGGAAAGTCTGATATTGCAAATCTATTTGACCCAGCATTACAAAAACAAAATTTTATGAGAAGAGGCATTATGTTCTCGGACATAGTAACAACTGTGTCTGAAAAATATTCTAAAGAAATTCTAACTCCAGACTATGGGGAATATCTTGATCATCTTCTCAGGGAGGTCAGGACAAAATTAATAGGTATACTAAATGGAATTGATTACACTTATATGAACCCAGAAACAGACACAAATATCCTGGTAAATTATAACTCAAAAACATCAACAAAGAGGCAACAAAATAAAGTAGATCTACAAAAAGAATTTGATCTTGAAGTCAAAGATGTCCCTATACTTGGTATGGTAACCAGACTAGATGCGCAAAAGGGGCTAGATCTAGTATCTCAGATTATAGATTCTCTACTGATAGAGTATGATATCCAAGTTGTCATTATAGGAGGAGGAGATAGTCAATTTGTAGGATTTTTTTCGGAACTGGAGAATCGTTACAAAAAAAGAGTTGGGACTCATCTTATGCCAGATTTTATACTACCTAAGAAGATATTTTCAGGTGCAGATATTATATTAATTCCTTCAAAATTTGAACCCTGTGGTATTACACAAATGGAAGCTATGAGATATGGATGCGTACCAGTAGCAAGAAATACTGGAGGGTTAGCTGATTCCATTACAGATTTTGATGCTAAAACTGGAGAAGGAAATGGATTTTTATTTAATAATTACAATTCATATGCACTTTTTGGGGCAATTGTAAGAGCAATTGAAAATTATAATAAACCAGATATATGGAGAAAAATTGTTGAATCTGGAATGAATACTGATTTTTCATGGGAAAATTCTGCAAAAAAATATATCAGTGTATATAAGAGAGCTATGGGGTTAAGAAGGAGTATGGGAGGACATAATAATATAAATGAATTATTTTACCAAATAGGCTAAATTATGAAGTGGGCAAATATACTATACATTTACCAACCACCAACTCAGAAAGATGAATTATTTGATAAGGTCGTAAAACAAAGTTATGTCCCTATATTAGACTTACTACTTGCAAATCCACAAGCGAAATTAACTTTACAAGTTAATGGAGGAATGGTTGAAAGGTTTGCACAAACTGGAAAATGGGAAGTTATAAATAAGATAAAATCATTACTAGAAAGAAATCAGTTAGAACTAACAGAAACATCTGCATATCAAGCATTCCTGCCAATGCTCCCTAAAGATGAGATAAGAAGACAAATACTCATTAACAGATCTATCTTCAAGAAATATTTTGGTGATGCATATAAAATATCAGGATTTTTTCCTACTGCTATGGCATTCTCACAAGAAACATTTGATATTATCAAAGAGCTAGGATACAGGTGGGTGATACTAGATGAAACAGCCTTAGATCAAAAAATACCCAATAAGGAAATTTTAGAATATGAAGGAATACTTATATTTATAAGAAACAGGGAATTTAGTTTTCAAATATTAACATCTCAAATAGAGAATCATAGTATCCTTATAGATAAAATACGAAGAAGATATAAAAATGATGAATATTTAATTACTGCTATGGATGGAGAAACATTTGGTCACCATAGGCTTGGATATGAAGAAATTTTATTCTACATTTACAATAGTGATAAATTTAGTTCTGTGCTCATGTCTGACTTAGAATATTTATATACGGAAAGAAAACAGACTCACCCTAAAGAAAGTACATGGGTTTTACCTATGGCATCTGATAAAAACCCAAATACATTTGAAAGATGGTACAACAGTAAAAATAATATAAATAAATTACAGAAGAAGTTACTGACACTTGCAATTAATACAGTAAACAAATCAATGTATAAAATTCAGGACCCAATGTTAGGAGCAGAAATACCAGAAACACTAACAGAAAGAGAAAAAGTATGGATAAAGGCTAGGTATTTACTTGATAGCGCAATGCACCAGGAACAATTCTTTTTTACTTCAGCAAAACCAAACTGGGATTTAGAACTCATTGAAAAAGGCGCATTTGATTTATATGAGAGTATTAGGTTAGTACCCGATGTTACAGAAAAGGTAAGGAATGAAGCTCATAAATTATATACTGATATAGTTTTAACAGGAATAAAATGGCAAAGAACGCAAAAAATAGATGCTATAGTAAAAAACTTTTTTCAAGAGGAGAAAGGAGATGAAGAAGAGGAAGTGATATTACCTGCAAGTAAGTATAAAGAAGGAATAAAAAGGCTTCAAAGAGAAATGGAAATTGCATCAAAAGGACAAGATTACGATATTGCGCAAAAATTAAAAGAGAGAATAGAGGAGATGCATCAAAAACAAGAACATTTTAGATCAAAATAATATATGATTTGGGCAAACCTTTTACACATATATCAACCACCAACTCAAACAGAGTCAATTTTAAAAACTGTCTCTAATGAAAGTTACAGAAAAATATTAAAGGGACTCAAAGAGAACCCTAACGGTAAAATTACATTGAATATTAATGCATCATTATCAAATTTATTTGTTAAGTATAAATATAAGGATATTATAGATGATATAAAATTTCTATTAGATAGGGGGCAAATAGAATTAACAGATTCAGCTGCATACCATGCATTTTTACCTTTACTACCAAAAACGGAGATTATAAGACAGATTAAATTAAATCATACAATAAACAAAAGGATATTTGGAGATCGTTATGATCCTAAAGGTTTTTTCCCTCCAGAACTTGGAGTTTCAAGTGAGGTTATAAAGATAATATCAGACTTAGGGTATAAGTGGGTATTACTTGATGAACTAGCATTTCCAGCCCAAGAAGGAAATATTCAGTATGACAAAATATATAAAATAAAAGATACTAATTTAATAGGATATTTTAGAGAAAGAGAGATAAGTTTCAAAATTTTATCAGCACAACTTGAGAGTGGAAATATCTTTTTATCAGAAATAAAAGATCGGTTAGATAAAAATCAATATATGTTAACAGCAATGGATGGAGAAACATTTGGTCACCATAGACTTGGGTTAGAATTACTATTATTCGACATATACAAATCAAACAAGCTGAAAACTATTCCATATGGGAATATAGATCAGATATTTACAGAAACAAAAGAAGTAAACATAGTACCATCAACATGGGCACTATTACCAACAGAGTTATTAAAGAAACAACCATATGAAAGATGGTATAACAGTGAAAATACAGTAAACGTACTACAATGGGAATTGACACGGTTTGCAATAGAACATGTTGAGGGATCAAAATTCAAAGTAAGGAATGATCCATTACTAACAAATGAGGATAGGAATAAATTATCTAATTCAGATAAACAGTGGTTAAAATCAAGATATATGTTAGATAGAGCATTACATTCTGATCAATATTGGTGGGCATCAGCAAGGCCATGGTGGAGTATAGATATGATAGAAAGGGGAGCATATGAACTTCAAGAAAGCTTGCTTTATCTTCCAGGAATTGATAAAAAAGTAATAGATAAAGCAAAGAACTTATATAGAGACATCGTACTAGAATCATTTAGATGGCAAAGAGAAGGGATAGTAGATGCAATGGTGGAAGGATTTGACGAAGAAGCAACTGAAAGAATAGAAACAAAATCACTTGATAGTGATCCAAAAGAATATGATAAGGTAATCTCTCATTTGGAAAAACAAATGCTTGAGGCTGCGTCAAAACTGGAATTTAAAAGAGCTTCGGAGTTTAGAAAAAGAATTGAGAGTTTAAGAGAAAAGCAGCAGGAGATTGTAGAACATATAAGATTATCTGGAAATAAACAATCATGAATAGATTAAAAGTACTATTTATAGCATCTGAATTAACACCAATAGCAAAGGTAGGTGGGCTAGGAGATGTAGCAGGCGCACTTCCAAAGTATCTACAAAAAGATATTGACATTGCAGTAGTAATTCCTGCATACCAAGCAATAAAAGAGAAAGTAGAATACATACCTGACTCAAAAGTAAAAATATACTATGTAGATGTTCCTGAATATTTTTCAGAGAGAGATAAAATCTATGGTTACACAGATGATCCTATTCGTTATGCTCACTTTGATGTAGAAGTCGTCAACAAAATTAAAAATGGAACCTTCGGTAAAGTGGATATTGTACACATAAATGACTATCATACATCGTGGATACCTATACTCATTAAAGACAGAAATTTAGACGGGATCAAAACTATATTAACAATTCACAACCTTGGTAGTACTTATCAAGGCAGATACTCTCTGGATTTGTTGGATCATCTAAACCTTCAGAACGTACACCCCTCAATAGAAGAAGATAAAAAAGATGGGGAAATTAATCCTTTACTTCAGGGGATATTAAATGCAAACATAATATCAACAGTATCTCCAACATATTCAAAAGAAATACTGGAGAAAGAATATGGAGGAGAACTTGATTATTATTTAAATCAAAGAAAAGAAGATATATACGGGATACTTAATGGAATTGACACAACAGTATTCAATCCTAAAACAGATACAAAGATTTATGCAAATTATAATGCAGATGATTATAAAGAGAAAAAGGCTATAAACAAAATAAAATTAATAGAAGAATTGGGTCTTAAATTTTCACCAAATCAACCCTTATACTCCTTTATAGCAAGACTTGATGCACAAAAAGGTGTGTCAATTCTTACAGAATCTATAATGCTAACAGAAATAACACTTCTGACAAAATCATTACAGAACGTAAGACAAGAATCAATCAATTTTCTATTTTTAGGCACTGGAGATGAAAAAATAGCGGCTAAAATTAAAGAAATAGAATCTTCAACTAATGAAGTAAAACTTGAATTTACATTTGACCCTATACTTGCTGAAAAAATGTATGCAGCATCAGATGCACTTATAATACCTTCTAAATATGAGCCCTGTGGCCTTACTCAAATGATTGCAATGAGATACGGAACACTGCCTATAGTCAGGGAGACAGGAGGGCTAAAAGATAGCGTAGAAGATCAAGTTACAGGTTTTGTATTTAAAAATTTTGATGAAATAGAATTAAAAGATAAGATATTAGAATCATTTAGGATATTCGGGACAAGTAAATGGGATGAAATGATAAAGAATGCCATG
The DNA here is from genome assembly GCA_027459825.1 of bacterium. GTDB lineage: Bacteria > Patescibacteriota > Dojkabacteria > JAKAPS01 > JAJZLI01 > JAJZLI01. Next base: position 4,414 of record DAIDGT010000017.1, on the reverse strand, counting down.
AAAATGGATTTTTCATGGGATAAATCTTCAAAAGAATATGTAAAATTATACCAAAAGGTGACAGGAAACCTATAGTCTTTAATTATCTAAACATACATGATATAATGAAACACTATAAAAATACAGGAGGTGTCAATTATATGAGTTTAGAATCAGAAATCAAAGCTTTGGAAACATACAAAAGAGAGATGTCAAAAACATCATATCCAGGCACAGATACAAGCGCTTGGGAAGAAGATATAAAATTAAGACAAGGTATAGCAGAATCATTAGAACAAATTTCTGCATATCCTGACAACATGGATCAAGAAACTAGATTAGAGGCGCTAAACAATATTACTAGATAAAAACATAAAAGTGTTTTAAAAAAGGAAAGGATATCTTTCCTTTTTTATCGCCTGTCTAATTTGCAAAAAAGTAAAATGTGATCTACATTAATTAAAGCTTATGTATAAACTGAATCCAAACAATACTCAATTATTCATAGGGATTGTACTACTTGCGATAGGCATCTCTCTTATATTTTTTCCAATAAAACCTATTGTCTATTTTACATATCCTATCTCTGCATGGGGAGTAATTATAATAATAGACTTAATCAATCATATATTGTATAAAAAATCTTTAATACGAAATTCTATTAAGACATTTTGCCTAACCATTGTCCCTGTATCAGCAACATTTTGGTTATTTTTTGAATTCACTAATTTAGTATACAAACAGTGGACATACATAAATGTTCCTCATAATATAATTGAAGCTATATTAATGACATTTTTTTCTTTTAGTACAGTAATACCGCTTATCATAGAGATAATATGGACACTTTATCCAAAGATACAAAGTATAGGTAAGATAAGAGAGAATAATAATCAAAATTATTTATATTTATTTCCTTTTTTTGCAATGATACTTATTCTTGTATACATAAAATACCCTTCATTTATAATAGCCCAAACTATGTGGGTCATTCCTCTTATATTTCTTTTTCCCCTTATTCCATTTAGAAAAATAGCTAAAAACAAAAGATTTATAATATCAATAATCATTGGGTCAATAATTAGTGGTACTATATGGGAATTGATAAACTTCTGGGCATATACAAAGTGGGAATATCTAATATTTCCTCATAGTCTACATCTATTTGCAATGCCATTATTTGGATATCTAGGATACATTCCGTTTTCATTCACCACCATAACTGTGTACATAGTACTAGAAAGATATATTAAATTTGACACATTAAAAGCAATACTATTCTATGCTATTGCTATTGGAATAAGCACTATATTTATTACACAATACATACTAGTATAAATTAATTACAACCCTAGATCACTTGAAATTCCTTGCATTGCGCAAATAACATTTGTTAGATGATCATCCAGGCTAAGACCTAACACTTCCGCTCCAAGAATAAGATCATCTCTTGAGATAGCTTTAGCAAAAGCCTTATCCTTCATCTTTTTTTTAACAGAGGAGACTTCAACCTCACTTATTTTCTTATTTGGTCTTACTAATGTCACGGCAGTCACAAAACCAGAAATTTCATCTGATGCCCATAAAGTTTTATCAAGAAGTGTAGGAAAGTCTTTTGGGTTGTGTTTTGCATGAAAATCTATAGCCTGCAAAATTCTATTATCATAACCAAGATCTGAAAGAAGAGTAATTGCTACCTGAGGATGTTTATCTGGAAACTTTTCATAATCCATATCATGCAAGAGACCTGTTATCGCAAATAAATCCTCGTCCTCTCCAAATTTATTAGCATAAAATTTCATTATTGCCTCAACTGAATACATATGCTTTCTTAAACTATCAGATGAAACATGTTCTTTCATTAATTTATCTGCATCACTTCTTGTTTTCATATTCTCTTTATAATAGGAAAGTACTCTGTTTCTCTTATATTATCAAGGTCACAAGCAAGAAGAAATAATCTTTCTAACCCTACACCAAATCCTCCTGTAGGTGGCATACCATACTCCAGAGCTTCAATAAAATCACTATCCATCATTTGAGCTTCTTTATCCCCAGCATCTCTAAGTTTCTGTTGTTCATAAAACCTCTCATACTGATCAATAGGATCATTTAATTCAGAAAAAGCATTACCTATTTCAAACCCATTCACGACAACCTGAAACCTTTCAACAAAATCAGGATTATCTACCTTTCTTTTTGCAAGGGGAGAGATTGCAACAGGGTGATCTATAAGAAAGATTGGACCTTTAATATTAGGTCTTGCAATTTTCTTATAAATCCTGTCTATCCACCTTCCATATCCATCTTCAGGATCATCTTCAAGACCAAGTTCAATACCTTTTTGTCTAATTAGAGTGAGAGTGTTATGTACATTAAGATCACAACCATATTTTTTCATCAAGTCAGAATATGTAATTTTATCCCAAGGAGGAGAAAAATCAATTTCTTCACCTTTATAGATAACCTTTGTACTACCAAATGTATTGTTTAGCATATAAACATACATTTCTTCAACAAGAGACATCATATCATTGTAATCAGAGTATGCTTGGTAACATTCCATCATAGTAAATTCCTGTAGGTGTTGCATACTCATACCTTCATTTCTAAACACCTTTCCAATTTCAAAAACCTTATCAATACCAGAAACAATAAGCCTTTTTAAATTAAGTTCAAGTGCAATTCTTAAATAAACATCCATATCCAATGCATTATAGTGGGTTATAAATGGCTCTGCTTCTGCGCCACCAACAACAAGGTTAAAACTTGTAGTATCAACCTCTGTAAATCCTTTTGACAAAAGAAAATTTCTACATGATGATATAAATTTAGTCTTGAGTGCAAGCTTATTCTTTAAGTCTTTATTAGTTATAATATCAAGATATCTCTTCCGTATTTTTTCTTCTTCTGATGCGAGACCAAAATGTTCAGAAGGTAGTGGTCTCAAATTTTTAGATAAAATTCTAAAGTTAGACACTCTCAAAGTAATCTGTTCAGTTTTGGTTTTAAAAAGGGAACCAGAAGCTTCTATGAAATCACCAAGATCGAATAAATCTAAAAGAGAATAATCATCCAGATCTGAGGATGAAAAAAATAGCTGTAATTTACCACTTCCATCTTCAATATCCAAAAAAGAAATTTTTCCTTGATCTCTTTTACTAGTAATCCTACCAGCAACAAAGATATCTTTGTTTTCCAAATCTGAAAACTTGGAAATAGCATCAAGATTTGAGTAATCCTTTCTAACCTTAGCAGGATAAGGGTTGATATTTGCTTCTTTTAATTTTTGGAGTTTATCTAGTCTTTGTTTCTTTAATTCCTCTAATGTAGCCATTAAGGAAGAGTATATCATTTTTTATACATTTGGAATACTTCTTGTATAGACCCCAAACTTTGACTCATCCATGCAAAAATCATACTCATGGGGATGGTATCAACAATATGAGTAGTATGCCTAAATTCAGATCTACGAGCATAAACCTGTGATCTCATAGCTTCTAGCTTAATTGCATCCATAGAATGACCTGATCTAAAACCATCAACAACATTCTGAAAACTAGCATTGCCTTCATCAGGATTATCATTCGAAATTCCTAAAATGTATCTAACAACCTCCCTAACCCTAGCATATAATATATCTGCTCTATCAGTAGGGTTATCATACTTACAAAGTATTTGAGGAAAATTTCTTTGAGTTCTATCATAATTTTCAATAAACTTCCTAACACTTTCAGTAATAGGAAAAAATAGTGGATCATACTCAAAAAAAGGTGGTCCCTGTAACTCTTCTAATTGTGCCTCAGATTTAAAATCTTCCATAAGGTATTAGTTGGAGGCAGGGAAATAATATTGTTAAAGGGATGTTATCACTATGAACAAAACTAGTCAACACAATATATTTATTGTATACTTCAAATTATCATGACATATAAACATGAAATTGTGGAAAAAAAATGGCAAAAAATATGGGAAAAACATAATGTATATAAAGCCGTAGACTTTGATAAACGAGAAAAAAAATATATACTAGCAGAATTTCCATACCCATCAGGATCAAAATTACATGTAGGCCACTGCTTTAGATACACAATGCCTGATATTTACTCTAGGGTATTAAGAATGAAGGGTTATAATGTCCTATTTCCTATAGGGTGGGATGCATTTGGACTTCCAACAGAAAATTATGCAATAAAAACAGGAGAAAATCCTAAAGATACAACGAAGAAAAATACAGAAATATATAAATCACAGTTAAAAATGATGGGGTATAGCTTTGACTGGAATAGAGAAATAAATACAACAGACCCTAATTATTATAAATGGACACAATGGATATTTTTAAAACTTTATGATCATGGTCTAGCACAATTAAAAGAGGAACCTGTATGGTGGTGTGAAGATTTAAAAACAGTTCTTGCCAATGAAGAAGTAC
>DAIDGT010000016.1 GCA_027459825.1 bacterium | reverse complement strand
AATGTTCTAACAGTAGTTAAATTACCCTTACAGGAAGGACATTGGATATTATTATCTTTTATAAGGCGAGTCATATCTTCACAAGAGAGACCCTCTACATTAATTTTCAACATATCCTCAAGTAAAGTATCTGCCCTATACCGTTTATGACATCTAATACAGTCAACAAGAGGATCATTAAACTTATCAACATGACCAGAAGCTTCCCATACTTTGGAGTTTTGGAATATAGCACTATCAAAAAGTACCATATCATCAAATGAGTTAACAAAAAATTTTATCCACTCATTCTTTATATTATTTTTCATAATGGCACCAAGAGGACCATAATCCCAAGTATTTGCAATTCCTCCATAAATACTTGATGCAGGAAAAACAAAACCACGTCTTTTTGCAAGGGAAACAATATCTTCCATAACTTTGATGGTTATTTTACTTTTAAAAGGTAAATATTGCAAATATATTAGTTATTTACATTAAAAAATAGAGAAATACAGAATTAACAAACCAATTAATAACAAAAACCCTACAACAATCGCCATCGCAACAATTTTAGGTTTATTCACATCAGGGTCATTACTAACAGAAACAGGCTGAGTAGGCACTGCTGTATCAGATGAAGCATTCTGGATAACAGAAGAACCCAACGAATCATTAGAATTTGAAGATGGACTTACTGAGTCACTAACCGTATTATTTTCACCTACATTAAATGTAGTACTAGGTTGGTCTACTACTTTTGAGTCGTTAATAGGGGGTAACTCTCCACCATTATTACTTTCCTTAGGACTATCAGATTGAAATTTATAAACAGGATTACTTTCTTCCTTAGCGTTATTATCAAAAGTAGAATTCTGACTGGACCCTGTAGTATTTTCTGCCACATTAAAAGGGTCATTAACATTAGTATTCTGATTATCAAGGCTTCCAACTGAAGAAGGTACAGGATCACTTGAAGGTGAGGAAGTACTTCCGCCCGAAGATAGTCCATTATCAAAATCAGGACTATTATTTAATTGAGAATTATCAGTATTGCCAGTATTATCTTCCGATGCAGGAGAATTCATATCATTATTATTCACACTTATAGGATTTATAATAGAAGAACCAATTTGAGCAGAACTTTCAGAATTTATAGTATTTTGAGATTCAGGAGTAACAGTAGTGTTTGTGTTCGTATTGTTTTGTAAATCATCCATGTTTTTATAGTAACCAAGTATTGAAAACATGTCAAATTTATAGGCTATTCCCCTTAGTTAAAGTATAAACGAGTCTTTAAAGTAAGTCCAAAAAACTCTTCAATTAGATTACATGTAATAAAAATACACTCCTTTAGACAATCACTAGACACATTAATATCCTTATAATGACTACAAGAAGAAATAAATCTCATCAACTTAATACAATCTACAGAAATACCATTAAAGCTATCTGTACAAGTATTGTGGTATATAGACCCTCCATAAAAAACATTTTGAATATTTTTGCTCAAACTTTCATGGCATCTTGGACAAGTAAACAGGTCTGGCATAACACCTTCATATTCCAAAAATTTTAAATTGAAAAATACAATAGATAAATCAGGTTTTCTTGATAAATTATCTAAAGATTCTACTAGAAGATGAAAAATATATTTTTCATCCTCATTCTCTCTTTCAAATTTAGAAAGTAGTTCACATAAATAAAAAATATGAAATGGATATTTAGATTTTTGGTAATAAAATCCCTCCTTCAAGACTACTTCTGTCAATATATTAAATGCTTTGCCCTTTACATAATCAAAATCTATCCAATTTCCTACTTCACAAAGACTCTTTCTTTTCCCTCCCTTAATTCCTTTAGCAACAAGAGAAGTCTTTCCATTAGATGTAAATATTATTAAAATTTCATCATTTTCTCGAAAAGTAGTATGTTTTATTATAATGCCAGAATTAGACATTCACAAAATTATAGGCTCAAAGTTTTGTCTGAATTAAGAATAAAAGTATCAACAGGATTATTCTCAAAGGTTACAGATTCAGTCTCAGGTAGTTCTCCTGGTTGTTTTTGTATCAGGTATTGATTTATATCAATACCACTTGGCAGAATATATTTAAAAGTCATAGTCCCGGAAGTAGGAGGGTTACTACTATTAAGACGAGAAAGTATCCTTATATGATCTCCAAATACTGTTTTATTTAGAGTCGCATTATTATAATTTTCAACATAACCATTAACATCCTTACCTGTAATAGAAATAAGTTTTGAACCCATAGGAACATAAATTCTAACCCATGACATATAAGGTCCAACAAGCCAGTCTTCATATAAGGCAGGATTTGTCCATGTAATTGAAGTTGTCTGTATGTAATTGTTTCCATCTTTTTGAATATTTGAAGAAACAGCCTCATTTATAAAATAATTGTCTTTTGCGCCAGCAAGGTTAGCCTCAACAACCTGTAAATAGTCACCCTTGGTATTTTGAGGAACAACACCACCCCAATTATATTTGGAAATAAAATTTTCATCTTGAGTATTGTTAAAATACAAAAGTACATTTTTATCAGTTAAAGACTGAAATACACTATTTATAACTTTCTCAAGATCAGATCCAGAAGATGATAAAACTTTTTGTAAAAGTTCGTGCATCATATCAGAAATAAAGGCTTTTCTCTCACTTTGAGGCAGAGTTGATTTTTCAGACATATACTCCATCCAACAATTTGCATCGGACATATAGTCTTTATTCTGGTAACAGTATATATTTTTATTAGTTAAAACTAAATTATTACCATACACTGAAGGCATCTTAACACCACCGACATCATTAATAAGAGAATCAACAAACCATGTATTCAAAAAAATAACACCATCTACATGCGATGCACCATATACAGTATCATAAAAGTTATAAATATTAGATACTGAAGATGGTATATCAGGAGAAGTATTAGCATCTTGTATCTGCCAGGAGGTAGCCCCGTTATATTCTCTTAAAGGTAGAGGTGCAAGAACATTATAATTTGTTAATTTACTTAAAACATATATGTTCTGAGAATTAACATGTCCAATATTTCCATTTTGAACATTTAAAAAACCATATGCAGTCATAAAACCACCAGTAGGTCTCATCTCTCCACTATTTTGCATAATTAAAAGATAATTCTTACCATTCGGAACACCTAATATATCTTCAACAGCAGGAATATCGTTATAGAAATTGGGAAGGGCAGAAATTACAGAAGCAACATCATTTTTAATATTTACAATGTTAATACCCTTACCTTTTAGTATAGATTTAGGTATATAATTAGGATTTATTTTTTGTAGATATGAATTTGCGCTCACAAAATCAGAATCAGCGTTCTTAATAGATAAACCAATTTCGGGAAGAGCATTTACTACAGCCGCAATTTTTTGAGATCCGGAAGTTGTTTGAGCCACACCAGAAGCAGATACTTTATACCCAAGAAGAGGAAGAACTTTCAACATTGAAGGTGTCATTTTTTCCAGTCCTAAAAGACTCCAAGATGCAAAATCGACAGCATTATTTAAATTTTCATAATAACCTTTAAGATATGGAATGTATCCAAGATATGCAAGTGTTCCAACAGAACGCTTCATCAATGAAATGTTAGAAGAAATACTATTTAAATCAGATCCTATACCAATAATATCTTTATTCTTTTTTCCAGCCTCTATTACATGTAAAGTAACATTAATAGCATTATAATACTTCTTAAGATGCAAAAGAGGCCTTACTAAGAAGAAAAAAATTAATGCAAAAAATACCAATACAGATGCAAGTATAATATATGGATATTTCTTTTTATAAAAAGGTTCACTTGACTTCTTCTGAAGGGCATATTGTGAGAAATCGATAATAGTCATAAGTTAATAAGCACCTTTTTTTGATAAAACAGCACCTGGAGTTTTAAGTAAAATTTTTAAATCTCCTGACAATGATTGGGTACGAACATATTCTAAATCAAGTTGAATTCTTTTGTCAAAAGGGATACCTGATCTCCCACTAATCTGCCATATACCAGTAATCCCAGGTTTCACTGAGGTTACAACATTCACATCTCTTTTAGTCAGTTTTCTTTTAGATTTTCTATAAAAATCAAGCTCATCAAAGTAGTAAGCTCTAGGACCAACAAGAGACATATTTCCTATAAAAACATTAAAAAATTGAGGTATTTCATCAAGAGAAGTACTTCTAAGCATTTTACCAACTCTAGTAATTCTTGGATCATTTTTTAATTTATAGTTATTATTCTTATACTCTCTGTATAAATCTCTAAACCTAGGGTCTTCTTTTAAAAGACGGTGGGCATCTTTTATCATAGATCTAAATTTATACATTCTGAAAGGTTTATACCCTCTACCGACCCGAGGAGGAATATCCGCAAATATAGGTCCAGGAGTATCAATAACAATAAGGATTGATATTATTATAAAAAAAGGAGATAAAACAATAATGGCTACTGCTGAAAGTATTATATCTAATATACGTTTTATAATGTTAAACATATGTTTTTATTATATTCAATAAATCTTTTCTAAATTTATCTTTAGAAAATTTCTTGGCATTTTCTCGACATACATCTTTATCAAATACCGGATAGGATTTAAGTATATCAAAAAGTTCGTCTTCTGTTTTAAAAAATTCGCCAGTTTTTCCTTTTACAATAATTTCTGTTGCACCATCCTCTCCATATGCAACTACACCTTTACCACAAGCCTGAGCTTCCACCATTACCATTCCAAAATCTTCTGCCGCTGGCATTATAAATAGAGAAGCTCCATTCATTATATTAATTAAATCATTATCATTAACAAAATCTAAAAATTCAATGTTATTATCAGATATACTTTCTAAATATTTTTTATAACTTCCCTTTCCTACTATTTTTAATTTGTATGAAAGCTTTTTACAAACATTTATGATAAGCTCTATGTTCTTATATTTTTCTAACCTTGAAACGACAAGGAAATATTTTCCATCTTTAAAGTTATTATTTATATTAAAAAGATTTAAATCTACAAAAGGATACAATATGTCACTATCTTTTCTATAAAATTTACTAATTCTTCTGGAAACAGTCTTGGAGTTTGCAATAAGATGAACATCCGAAGAGACAGAAAAGACGTCCTTTATCCTAAGATAATTATTTATAATATAAAATATTTTCCTAAAATAAGGAAATTTTGATTGTCTTGATGTTGGAAGCCCCCACAAAAATCTTGGTGGCGTCATAATATACGAAACATGTACTGTACCCTCAGGAATTGATAAACACTTTGCAAATGATGCACTAACAGAAATTACTAAATGGTAACTAGACAAATCTATCTCTTCAAATATAGAAGGCATTATAATAGCACTTAAGCCTTTTAAAAATTTCAATAAAGATGCATGCTTAGACTCTATTATATTTAATTTCTTAAAAGAGGACGGCATTGAAGATGATACACAATAAGCAGTATGTATAGGAGGGTTGTCTAAAATTTCCGATAAATATTCTATTAATCTTTCTGTCCCTCCATATACACTTATGGGATCACATACTATTGCTATATTTTCTTTTTTCATTAATTTTTAAATTTACAAAATCAGTAATTGCTGATTTAAAATTTTCAATAGAAAATTTTTTAGCATTATTTCTACAATCCTTAGGATCAATTCTAATTTTTTCAAATTCTCCTATAGCCTTATTCAGAGAGTCTATACTCTGTCTGTTATAAAGAATTCCTGTTTTTCCATTTATAACAGTTTCACTTGCACCACCTTCAGAATATGCAATAACCCCTTTACCACTAGCCTGGGCTTCTACAGGAACTATTCCAAAATCCTCCTTTGAAGGAAAAATAACTGCATGACACCTACTATATAATGAAGATACCTCAGAATCCGATAGATTTTCGACAAATTTTATATTTTCTTCAGACCTCTGTTTTAAAAACTGAATAAAACTTCTATCTCCATTTCCAGCGATATACAGATTCTTTCCATTTTTGTTAAATACATCAACCAGGATATCTATCCTTTTCCAAGGAACAATTCTACCAACGTACAAATAAAAACCTTCATCCTGTAAGGGTAAATTTAAAAATCTCGCTATGTCAACTGGGGGATAAATAACTTTAGAATCTAAAGAATAAAATTTTTTTATTCTCTTTTGAGTATAAATAGAATTTGCAAGGAAAAAATCTGGTCTTCTGGATGCAGCCAAATCCCACACCCTAAGATAACTTACAATATATGGAAGAAAAAACCTTTGAAAAGAAGATAATCTTTTCTTTTTAATATAATCATTGTAATCCCAAACATATCGTGATGGAGAATGCATATAACAAATATGTATAGTATCAACTGACGTTATTATTCCATGTGAAAACCTAGAAGATGAAGAAATTACGACATCAAAACCATCAAAATTAAAACTTTCAAAGGCAAGAGGATACAAAAAAAACAAAGGTTGTGAAAATCTTCTAAAAAAAGAGGACCTTTGCAAGAATGAATATTGTATATTTGTATTACCAAATTCCTTAGACACTAATGCATTACCAATTGAAGTATATAAAGGAGTACTCTTTCCAAAGAGTTTCCTTAACTGTAAAACAACTCTTTCAGCTCCTCCAAATTGGCAAAGATCATCATGCACAATTGCAATTTTCATATTATTTCCCTTATAAGTACCTACTTACTTCGTCAACAATCTGAGAGGGCAAGAACTGGGATTTAATAATATACCCATCTGCCCCAGCAGCATATACTTCATTTACAACGGCAGGTACATCTAAATTTGTTAAAACAACAATTTTAGCAAGTTTATTACTTCCCTTTAAATATTTCAAGACATCAACCCCTGACATATCAGGGAGTGTAAGATCTAAAATTGTTAAATCTGGAACATAACTAGCAAAAGCTTCTTCACCATTTTTCCCTGTATATACAGCCTTTACATCATATCCTCGATATTTAAGTTCTTTACAGTATATCTCAGAAATATCCACATTATCTTCAATTAAAAGTACTTTTTTCATAGCGGGAGAGTTATCTTAAAAGTAGAACCTATTCCTTCTATCGATATTAAGTTAAGGTTACCTTTATGAGCATCTACAATTAACTTTGCAATATAAATACCAAAACCTCTTGCCTCCAAAGTTCTAACAATCTTAAATATATCTTCATCAGGATCAAATATTTGTTTAATCTCATTTTTTGATATACCCACACCATTATCACGAATTTCAACAACCCAATTTCCCTTTTCTAGATAAGAACTAAAACTTACCTGAGATTTAGCTGCAGAAACAGAAGAATCTAAAATATTTGATATTGCAATCTTTAGTTTATCGTAATCAAAAAGAGTATACTCTTTACCAACCCTAAAATCAGTAACAACACTAATACCTCTAAGCTTAGATATACCTAAAAAATCCTGATTTACATTATCTAAAAAATCATGAATAGAGTTTTCAGTAGGATTAAGCTGTAATTTTGAATCCTGAATAGAAACAATATTAAATAAATCTTCAATTAAAAGCTTTAGTTTTTCAGTATTTTCCTGAATACTTAATATATATTTCTGTTGTTCGTTATTAATAGAACCAACCCTTTCATTTAATAAAAGATCAATATACCCATTCACAACACTAATAGGCCCCCTAAATTGATTAGTAGCAACCCCAATAAAATCATTTTTTACCTTTTCCATACGCTCTTCTTTTCTAGTTCTCTCCAATGTATTCTTCAATAAATTTTGAGTGGTTTTTAAATTATCAGAAAGCCATCCAGATATCAGCCCAAGAAAGAAGATAAAAAATACCTTAACAAGTAAAAAACTAAAATTCATACTACTAAATATAGAAAAAAATGCATACACCAAACCAGCTGTAGCACCTTCAGAAAAAGATGCAATCATTCCATACTCAATAGTATCAAATGCAATGGAAAGAAGTACAAATAAATATAGGTCTGTACCTAAGAGATTAGTATAATAAAGAAGTAAAATTATTATTGCACCATCAATAGCACTAACAATACCTCCTACCGCATTTGCAGGAATTTTATCTAAAGCAGACAATATTGTCCCTATATTTCTATAAATCTCAGAAACAAGGAAAATAGCAATAACTATAATTAGAGTAGAATATGAAACCTTAAAATACAGTGCAGAAAGAACTAATAATATCTTTACAAAAATCCTTATAAAGATCACATATATTACTGGTCTAGAAACCCTACTGTCGTATTTAAATTTTAAAAATTCCATGCCCATCTCTATACTAATTTAGACTAATAGTATAGTTTTGTAAAGACACATATTGATTTTGATTTTATAGTTTTTCAAGTGAGGATAAAATATTACTTGTCGGGAATTTAATAGTAAATTCAGCACCCTTACCTTTTTCAGACTTTACAGATATACTCCCAAGTTCTAAATCTACAATAGTTTTTACAAGATATAACCCTAAACCTACACCAGAAAAATTCGAAACCATTACATCAGAAGATTTATGAAATTTGGTAAAAATAGAAGATAACTCACTTCTATCAATGCCTACCCCATAATCCTTTACAGAAATATATACACTGTTTGTATCTGCAGAAAGATAAATATCGATTTTACTATCGTTATATGAGTATTTAACCGCATTATCTATAATATTATTTAAAATAATTTTGAACCTATTTGCATTAATTGCAAGATCAGGTATTTGTCCTTTAGGTTCAAAATTAATAGTAATGTTTTTACTTTTCACAACACTATCAAAAGAAGCAATTGATTCTTTGATTGCAAGTGATAGATTTAAAGGCTCAGTTTCCTTTCTGGTTCCAATAGTTAAAACACCAACAACTTCCTCTATTATATCTGCAAGTTTGTTAACATTTACTTTAAGCTGATTTAAGTAGTTGTTTCTAATTTGAGGATCCTCTGTTCCATCAAGTAATTGTAAATAACCTCTAATTGCTGCAATAGGAGTACGCAGAGTATGAGAGACAATTATAATAAACTCATCTTTTACATTTTCAGCCTCTGCAACGTCTGCAGCATTAACTTTTTTTTCTGCAGTATCTCTAACAATTTTAGCCCTAAGGGTTGAAAAATACCCAATAATGCTAACTACCAAAATGAAAAAGGAACCTAGTAGGTAATATATAAAATCATTTGATACAGAGAAGATTGAAAGATTTAGGAAAAAATACGCCACACTAATAACTACACCTTCAATAATAATAGCATAAGAATCATAGTAGAGTGTATTAACAATAATTAAAAGTGTCAAAATAAAAATACCCACTACAGGAAGAAGGTGGGTGTAACTTACAATAAAAAGATATATAAATCCTTCTATCAAAGAAAAAATTGTTCCTATAGTTGTAATATTTGAATATCCATACTTATAAACAAGGGTTGAACCAAAATATTTTAAAATTTCATTAAAAAATATAGCAGGAATTAATACTATTAAATATTTATATGAATCGGGGAAAAACAGAATAAAAAAAACAACTATCACAATCAAAGCAATAGTCCTAATAAGGTGTGTGTAAAGTATATTATTGGGAATTTTAGTATTCATACTAACCCAAATATTTTAAAATTTTTTTTGCACTTTTTTTCCAATTATACATTCCTGCCTTTTCCAGTGCGCTACTGATCATAATATCTATATTATTATAATCAGAGTACAGTAAATTTATTTTTTTAGCAACTAATGAAGTATTTTGAGGATCAACAAAAATGGCCCCATTATCGCCCAAAACTTCCCTTAAAACAGGAATATCAGAACATATTATGGGAGTTTTCATAGAAGAAGCTTCAAGAACAGGAAGACAAAACCCTTCATCAAAACTCAATGTTATAAAAAAAGAAGCCTTTCTTAAAAGATTAAATTTATCTTCATCTGAAATATGACCTAATGCCTTAACGAATTTTAAATTATTACTATTCAGATATTTACTGTCTGAAGAAATACCAACCAAAACAAGATCAATAAATCTTTTATATTTTTTTCTAAACTTTTTAATGGACTTTATCAGGCCAAAAATATTTTTATTCAATTTGTCGGTACCAATAAAAATAGCATAATCTTTTTTAACATTGTATTTTGACCTGACATCCGAAAAACTATCTACCTTAGGGAGTGTAATACCTTCTCCTGTTACAATATATTTTTTAGACTTATTTATATCTAAATATTTTATAACATCATTTTTAACAGATTGAGTAGGAACAAAAACATATAAAGAATGAGAAAGAGACCATTTTAAATGAAAGATATTAAAGATACGATATATAAAACTAACAAACTTAGGGTTTTTAACACCAATAATATCATGTAGTGACAACACATAAGGTACACCAGGAAAATATGTTATACCAAATATATCAGTCCAGAAGACATCAAGTCGGAGATTCTTTAAATCACGAAACAACAAAAATTCAGACAATAAATTTTGGCTTTTAGAATATATGTCAACAACCTTTACTCTCCTATTACCATCATATTTACTTTTGAACTTTTCAAAAACTGGACCTTTATTGAAAATAAGATAATAGACATTTTCTTTATCTAAATTTATAAGCCTAGACGATAGACTTTTCATATAATTTCCTATACCAGTCTGGTACTCTTTAATTTCTCGTAAATCTATACCAATACGTTTCATAGAGAAAATATAAAAAAATTATGAAAGAGTATACAATACAAAACAATATATTACAAAATTTAATAAAACAAGCCTTATGAATTTGACCTAACTAAAGAAGCATAGGTATCAGATTTATGCCATTTCCATGCACTCGAGATAATATCATCTAATTTATATCTTGGATTCCAACTTAGAATTTTTTGTGCTTTAGAATAATCAGCTATTTCTATATCTGGATCACCAGGTCTTCTATCTGTAACTTCAACCTTAAAGTTAATCTTAGTAACATCCTTCACTTTATCAATAATCTGCTTTACAGAAAAACCTTCACCATTACCTAAATTAAAAACGTCTGTTCTTCCTCCATCAAACAAATATTCTAATGATAGGATAAATGCATTAGAAAGATCTTCAATGTGAACATAATCGCGGATACAAGTACCATCAATAGTTTTATAATCATTACCAAAAATTTTAACACAGTCTCTTAACCCTAATGCGGCATTAAATACAATAGGAATAAGATGACTTTCATTTTTATGAGCTTCACCCATATCCCTTGTAAAAGAAGCCCCTGATGCATTAAAAAATCTTAGAGATACAGAAGATATACCATAAATATTACTATAAAAGTTTAAAACCTTCTCAAACATTAACTTAGTAAGACCATAAACACTAATAGGATCAGTCTTATCCGTTTCAGATACAACCTGTTTATCAGGAATACCATATACAGCAGCAGAAGATGCAAATACAATATGTTTAATATCATGATTTTTTGCAAATTCTAAAACTTCAAAATTTTCAGAAAGATTACTTCTAAGAAAAATACCAGGATTCTTCATTGACTCTCCAGCTTCAATTAAAGCAGAAAACCAACATATTGCATCAAATTTATAATTTTTTGCAATATGTTCAAGATCATCTTTATTAGCATGAAATTTAAAAAATGATTCTTTTCCTATAAACTTTATATACCCACTTGAAAGATCATCAACAACTACGACATTATAACCTTTCTCTCTTAAACCCCACACAACATTAGACCCTATATACCCTGCACCACCTAAAACGAGAATAGTCTTCATAAATAAGCTTCGTGATAATTTATAGAGTACATTATATGTAATAAACCATACTTTTGCAAAAACACTAACATTATCATAAAATCATTGAAAATAACTTTCTATGAATCAATCATTTATAATACTCACAACAATAATACTATCTCTTGCTCTACTTGGAGGATATATAGCAACATCACTGAGACAATACATAGTGATAGGATACATAGTAACAGGAGTGCTAATTGGTTCCGTTTTTACATCAATCACACATTCACAAAATTATATTTCAACACTTGCATCAATAGGTGTAGCTCTATTAATATTTTTAAATGGAACAGAATTTTCCTTGGAAAGAATAAAGAATTACAGAAAAGTAATAGTTTGGGGATCAATACTACAAACCATATTTGTTTCCATAATAATGACATTCCTTATATACATTCTACATGTTAAATTTGTATCTGCAATAACAATAGGAATTGCTCTATCCATGAGTTCAACAGTGATTGTTTCAAAGGTTTTAAAAGATCTGGATAGAAATTATTCTCAAATAGGAGAAGTCACTATTTCATGGTTAATGATTCAGGATTTACTAACAATACCTATTATAATTTTCTTTAATAGTACTCTCCCTACTCACTACATAATATTTCCAATAATCATAGCAATACTAAAAAGTATAATTATATTAATAGTTATATACTACCTGGGATCTGCAATAATACCATATATACTTGATAAAATAGCTCAAACAGAAATACGTGAACTACTCGTATTATCTGTCATTGCAATTCTTTTTATAATTATATCAATAGCCTCTGTGTTCGGAATATCAACAATAGTTGCAGCATTTATTGCAGGATTGATTATATCTAAAAGCTTACTTCACCATCAAATAGCACAGGAAGTTAAGCCCTTTAAAGATCTTTTTTCAGTTTTCTTTTTTATTCTTATAGGTACAGTAACTCCGTTAACTTTTGTAATTGAACATATATTCCAAATAATCCTTGCAGTAATATTCTTAATAATAGTAAAAACAATTATCACTTTTATAATACTAAAATTTGCAAAATTCCATTCGAATATAGCATTTAATATATCCTTTAATGTAATGCAGGCTGGAGAATTTTCATTTGTAATAGGCACAGTAGCCCTATCTTCTCACTTCATTGGAAATAACGCATATCACCTTTTACTTGCAGTAACAATTATTACAATGATTCTTACACCTTTTACTATACAAAATGACGTCAAGATCTATCAAACGTTAAGAGAATTTACGAAAAAAGTACTACCAATCTTATATAAATCAATATTTGATAAAGATCAGGAACTCGCAGACCAAGAAGTAAGGCATCCAGGAGTTATCATTGTTGGATATGGTAGAGTAGGTAAACACACAGCAGAAATACTAAGGTCCAATCATATGAAAACAACAGTAATAGATTTTAATCAAAATCTGATAAATGCTCAAAAGAAAAAAGATAAAACTATAAATTTTGTGTATGGAGAAGCTGATTCAATTGAAATAATTAAAAGTTCAGGAATAGAACACGCCAAAATATTGATACTTACAACACCTGATATAGAAACTAACTACAAAATAGTACAAATAGTTAGGAATCTAAATATCAATGTGAAAATAATAGCAAGATCTCATTTACCAAAACATAAAGAAATATTAAAAAGTTTTGGAGTAGAACATATAGTTGAGCCAGAGAAAGAAACAGCTCTATCTATTGTACATATTCTACTTCAGTATTTAGGAAAAAATAAACGAGAAATAAATGCAATATTACAAAGAAATGAATTACAAGATTAAATTAAGATCACCTTTTAGTACAATAGGAGATAATGCCAAGACTTCATCTGAAATATACTTTTGATCAGGTATTTCCATAAGAAGAAATATCTTTTTATTCAAAACATACGCAAACCCCATCTCTAAAAAAGAATTTGCTCCAATGTATCCTTTTATACCGTTTTTATCATAATTTAAAACAAGAATAGCATCAGCTTTTTTTATTTTATTGTAGTGATCAGAAAATACATTTAATCTCCTTTTCAAATCAACATCATCTCCCTTTTGTACAGTTTTTTTTAAGTATACTTCCGTTGATAAAGGGACTATAGGATTATGCCCTATACTTTTAAGTTTTTCAGATACATCAAGCATATCCCTTGCAAAAAACATACTCCCACAAATGGTGATTCTCATAAACGATATAATTGTACATAAAAATACATCTTATGTATATTATAATTTGAAATTTTGAATTCTATATAATAAAATTACTTTATGCCAAGAAAAAACCTTAAAAATAAAATGATATTGGGTGTGTGCTCAGGTCTTGCAGACCATTTTAATATAGATGTTACTGTAATAAGAATCATCTTTCTTATAGGACTAATTATTGGAGGATTTACATTGCTAATTTACTTAGTACTAGCATTAATTATGCCATCTGAAGGAGATAATACTACTTACAAAATAGATACAAAATCAAAAAGTTGGGCAATACTCATAATATTCATTGGATTACTTTTTCTACTTTCACAACTTAATATATTCTCTATATTAGGAAACCAGGTATTTTGGGGAATATCATTAATAATAATAGGACTCATGATCCTAACAAAAAAGGTAATAATAGACTCTAATAATAAATTAAATATATTATCATTACTTTTAGTATTTTTGGGACTTATGGTTATTATTGCTTTATTTAGAGATTTACTTCAGCATTTAGGCACAATACTTCCTTACCCAGTAAATCAATATATTTAAAAATAAGCCATTTATTCTATAGGGGGTTGCACAAGACCATAGTTTCCATCATCTCTCATATATACCATGGCATATCTTCCAGTTTCTATATTTTTAAATAAGAAAGCTTTATGATCAAGTAAACTCATTCTTTCAATAGCCTCCTGAGGATGGATAGGAGTGTCATCTTCATAAGTTTTTAACTTGACAATTGGTCTAAATCCAAAAGCATAATCAGCGTTATCATAATCTCCTACATCATATCCTTCTGATAAATCATCCCAATTTTTGTCTCCATTAAAGTAATGCCTGCTCTTTTCTTTAAAACTTATTATCCTAGACTTAAGTGCCTGCACTGCATTTTCAACTAAATCATAAAAATTTGACCCACTTTTTGAAACTCTAAGATGCACTTTACCTAAAGACAAAGATAATTCTAATTTATATGATTTATGTCTATCCTCAACAATCTTTACATATATATCTTCTCCCGATAAGAGATGAGAAATTTTTTCAATTTTCT
>DAIDGT010000015.1:9139-17798 GCA_027459825.1 bacterium | reverse complement strand
TATTATTTATTTATATATATATATATATATATATATATATATATTATAATCACTTTTAGCTTAAAATCAATCAATATACTATGAGGCAAGATTTAATCAACCAAAATATTTTATTCGTTGGAGCACATCCTGACGATGTTGAGTTGGGCTGTGGAGGAACATTAATTAAATCACTCACCAACAAATCAAACAATATCTATATTGCAATATTATCAAAAGGGGAAAATGGAATGGCTAAACAAGTTAAGATTAACAGAGTAAACGAATCTATCAACGGGCTAACCTCTATAGGAGTAAAAAAAGAAAACATATTTACATATGATATATCTGATACAAAATTTAATGATAATAGAACCAAAATATTCAACTTATTAGAAAAATTAATACTGCAAAATAAGATTACTACTATCTTTACTCACACAAATAAAGAATATCATCAAGATCATATGGTTATATATGAAGAAACACTGAGGGCAGCTAGGAATGTTGGAAATATTTTACTTTATGAAACTAATGCCCATACATATCCATCATATGCTCCAACATATTTTATAGACATTTCTGAACATATTGATAAAAAAATTCATCTTTTAAAATATCATATATCTCAAAAACCGAAACAATATTTTAGCGATGAAAATGTAAAATCACTAGCAAAATTTAGGGGTAACCAAAGCAGACACTTTAGATATGCAGAAGGATTTGAATCTATTAGGATAATAAATCAATGAAAATTTTATTAACAGGCATGGGAGGCCCTGCAGGTATATGTTTTGCTAAAGCACTCTCATTAGAAAAAACAAATATTGATATCATAGGTGTAGATGGGGGAGAGGGTAAATACGGAAAAGAACTTGTATCCACATTTTATCAAATACCAATGGCAAATGACCCTCAATTTATAGATCAATTAAATAAAATAATCGATAAAGAAAAAATTGACTTTATAATACCTTTAGTAGACGAAGAATTACCAATAATATCATTCAATCAGAAAAAAATTCACTGTAATGTTATTGTATCTCCATACAAAACAATAAAATATACAACTGATAAAATAAAAATTTATGGAAAACTTGAAAAATATTTACCAAAAAGAATTTTGCCAACTAATCAGTTAGAATTTCCCATATTTGTTAAACCTAGAATAGGAAGAGGGGCCAAGGATGTACACCTCATTGAAACAAAAGAAGATATATCTCAATATGACTCCAATAAATATATATATCAAGAAATACTATCACAACCAGAAATCACAGTCGATACACTATTTGACCTAAATGGCAATTTAATTATTGCTATCCCAAGAATAAGAGAAGTAGTGGAAGAGGCTATATGCGTAAAAGGCAGAATCATAAATAATGAAGAAATATTACAAGATATAAATGAAATTTCTAATATATTTAAATTTGTTGGTCCTATAAATTTCCAATTCATGAAATCAAAAAAAGAAGGATATAAACTGACAGAGATAAATGCCAGAAGTTCCGGAGGAATGGGCATTACAGTAAATTCTGGAGTAAATATTCCATATATTCTTATTAATATGCTACAAAACAATATACCAATTCAGAATTATAATTATCAAAAACAATTATCAAATATAATAAATGGAATATTTGACAATTTTCCAGAGATTATTCATAGACAAAGAGAAAAGAGGTTAATAATTAATAAAAAATTATGAAATTTCTATTTGCGTTAATAATTATTCCTGGAGATATAATATTACTTGCTATCGTAACACTTATCGTTATATCAATATTTAATAGGTATAAAATAAAAAAATATAAACTTAATAATAAATATCGACCAACTATTTCCCTTATAGTTCCCGCCCATAACGAGGAAAAAGTAATTGAAAGAACAATAAAATCTTTTATAAAAATCGACTATCCAATCAATAAAAAAGAAATGATAATAATAAATGATGGTAGTAAGGATAAAACGAAAGAAGTAATTCTAAAATATGCAGATAAAGTTGTTAATAGTGAAAATGGTAAAACCTACAACAATCATAATAAGAAAATATCATCTAGCCCTCATATAACGTTGATTAATAGAAAACAAGGTGGAGGAGGAAAAGCATTTGCATCAAACGAAGGAGGTAAGATTGCTACAGGAAATATTTTATTTTTTATCGATGCGGACATAGAGGTTGATAAAGGAGCATTTAAACAGGCAGCAAAACACCTAGAAGATAAGAGTGTAGGAGCATTAGCAGGATATGTATATGTAAGAAAAAACAAAAGTTTCCTAAACGGATTTTTAAGATTTGAAAGTGTAATGGCACAACGAGTTATGAGATCAGGATTTAATGTACTTGGAATTCACTACATTATTCCTGGAGGCTGTGCCATTTTTAGAAAAGATTTATGGAAACAGGTAGGAATGTATAGCTCAAACAGTTTAGCAGAAGATACAGATTTAACATGGAAAGTACTAACAGAAACCAATTTTGAAATTAGATTTGATGAAACAATAAAAGTCTATGCTGATGAACCACAAACAATGCAATCATTATGGAATCAACGATTAAGGTGGTCTAGAGGTAATCTTGAGGTTACATTAAATCACAAACATAAAATTGGGAAATCTAAATACGGAAAAGGGGTAACATATCTATATATTTTTTGGTTATCAACAATACTGGTTCCTGTAGTATTCTTTTTTTCGTATATATTCATATTAATTGGAATATTATTAAAAATTAATTTTAATGTACTAACATTATTAACTGAATTTGTAGGGTTATCATTTTATTTCAACTGGATCATTGGATTAATTGTTAACAAAGGAGATGCCGCATTAGAAGGATTAATCTCTCCAGGAATTCCAATGTTGTTATTATTTTCATCCAGCTTATTATTAGGAAAAAATTTCTACCCAATATTATATACTATAATTCCTCATGAGAGCCTATTAATACTATCATGGGGGATGATTATTATAATATTTATATCTATCTGTGGAACATACCTTATGAGATGGATAACAAAAAAATTTCATTCTTTAACTGCATTTGCTGATTTTATACAATTAATTATATTTGGATACTGGTTATTATTAGTATCAAGCGTAATAGAGGGATATTTTAGGGAGGCTATAGGAACAGAAAGAAAATGGATACGGACAGAACGATAAAAATCGATTTACACATACACACAAACATAACTGATGCAGAAATTACTGCAAATCAAGTTATAGATGCTGCTATTGATTTAGGATTAGAAACAATTGCATTTACAGAACATATAGATAAAAACCCAACTTATGATTGGTACAAATTTGCAGATAATATAAGAAGGATAAAACAAAAAAAACTCAACATATTGATTGGAACAGAAGCAAAAGTTCTTGATGAAAATGGCACACTAAATATTCCAGACAATATATTAAAGGATTCTGACATTGTACTTGGTGCAGTACACGGAGCAGGGGATGTCATATGGTTACTTAAGTCAAAATGTGACATCATTGCTCATCCACCTATTAATAAAAAAAATTTATCTCAATTTTTAAATTGTAAAAAAATATTAGAAATTAATCCCAAAGATAAATATAGACTGGAAGATAAAATACTGAAAAAACTCATAGAGTCTGGGCGCATATTTTCGTTTGGATCAAATACACATTTACTTACTGATATAAAAGAAGGACAAGAATATTTTTCTAATATTTTCAATAAGTACCCAAACATCAAAGTAATCGGAATTAATTATCCTATACCCGATTTTAAAATTAAAAGAATATAATGTTTATTTACTACTGTTTAGTGAAGAAATCACAGCATTAACTTGAGCTTGTGTCAATGGAACCCATGGAGATCCATCAGGATTCGATGCCGCTGCTGCGGGACTATCACCCTGATTCCACCACTTTGCTTGATATGGAACACCATTAAATAATACTCTATCACCAGTATTATACACTGCAGTACCTGTCCAATTTGGATATGTCCCAGCAGGAAGTGTAGGTTGAGGTATAGGTTTTTCTCCAGGAAGAACAGGACCTATTAACTCCCAAGGTGTCTGCCATGATTGCAAGACAGGATCATCAGGAACATTACCCTGAGTCCACCATTTTGCTTCATATATATTATGATGCCAAACAACCTTAGTACCTTCTAAATATGAAGAAGTTGGAGACCATATTTGATATGGACTTGTTGCTGGATTATCAGGAGTTATTATAGGTTTTTTATCTGCTACAGTAACAAAACCAGCGCTTAATGTAATAGTACCATCAAAATTTTGACTCAATATATTTGCATATTCGCCACTACTTTGCGATACTCCACTACACGATGTTGAAACAACTTGAGTATATACGTAATTACTACCACACTGTAAGTCCCTATTTGCAGACCACATTGACATTCTCCCTATACCATGAGAAACAGCAAAACTATTTAACATGGTAGCATCGGATGTAGTAAAAACTTCATTTGTGAAATTATTTTGACCAATCATAGGAGTAGCTCCAATTTTTCTCCACAATGTTGCATTATTAAGATATATACCTGCACGTTGATATAAAATACCTAATTGTCTTTGAGTCTGAACTAACGCACTCTCTGAAGCAGATAACATATTTTCACCTTTTGTCATACTTGACCCATAATCCATTGTCATAACATTAACTCCAGAAAGATCTACCCCTTTTGACAAGAATGTAGATACTTCATTTGTCCCATCAGAAGTTAAACCTTGAGGAGTAACAGGTAAGGTTAACCATACAGCAAGTTTTTTACCGGCTTTGCGTCTTTCCTCTTGAAGTTTAGCAATAGCATCTGCTCTTCTTACAGTTGCCTGGGAGTTACTAAGATCAGAACCTTCAATATCTAAATCTATTGTATTAATGTTATATCTGGAAACTACGGAAGAATAAGCATTTAGAAGATCTGTAGGGTTAGTACACCCAACAGCCAATTCTTGATTAGCTTGACCTCCAAAAGAAATAGCAATACTACCTCCTTGCTGTTGTAACCTAGCAATTCTATTATCAAGGTTAAGGTTAGTACCTGCTTGATTTAAGGTATAATCTCCACCCCAAGATGGAGTACATGCACTTGTTGGAGATGAGACAATAAAAGAAAGTATTGCGTCTTTTTGAGCAGTACTCCCCATATTTTGAAAAGCATATTCTGGAGTTGCCGTAACATCTACATAGGCAGCAAACCAAGGGTTATCTGCGCCCACAACTTGAGTAGATTTCCACCACTGATAACCTAGAAAACCACCATATCCTATTACTCCCCAAATGAGTAGAAATAGTAATACTCTCCAAAAAGATAATCTTCTTTCAGGAACAATAACCTGTTTTTCTATACTTTTTTTTATCTTTTTATTTTTTATTTTCATACATTTACTCCATTTTTCTTTGAGTGTATAGAAGATGCAGCTATTATGACAGAAGAACTAGCGTGTACAGAACCTTTCATGTCTCCATAATAAAGAATTGATCTCCAATCGACATCTGCTTTTTTCTCTTCCATTTTTTTACCATTATCTTTCTTTGTTTCAACATAAAGCCAGCTTGTCATTCCAATCCATACATCAACTATACTATTCCAAATACCAATATATGCAATAATAGCCCATGAAGCTGAAAATGCATTAAAGGATGCAAAAATAGCATTACCCCAATTTGGAACAGGAACAGCGACATTTCTCCATACGGTAAATATTGAAAATGCAACAATCAAAAGAGGTATAATGACATACAATGCCTGAACTCCAGTACGATCTTTTACTTTAGGAGTACGAGCAAAAGGAATCTTTCTTCCATTTAAGGCTTGCTGTAAAGATTTTAGTACTCCAGCAAGATTGACAGGAAGTAATATAAGATTAAAACCGTATATTCTAAATATATCTGTCCATTTATATCCACAATACTTTAAATCATTTCCCATTGCTATAAAATAAGGAAGCGCTGCAAGTAAAACCAAAGGAGAAAGTAATCTTCCGTCATAAGGGTATGCAAGTAGAAAGATTAAACCAACAGACGACCATGCAATTGAAGCCATATAATTTACTCTAAGTAATATTGCCATCTGAGATACAGGTTCATTTTTACGTTTCTTATCCTTGATATGAGCCCATAATTTTGGAAGTATTAATAAACCACCATTAGCCCAACGCCTTCTTTGGATAACTAATGAACCAAAATCAGGAGGAGTTGCGCTATAACTTAATCGTTCTGGATAGTTTACTAATGTCCACCCATGTAATGCGAGATCAACACTGGATTCAGTATCCTCAATAACAGTACGGTCCTGTATGTATCGACTTATTTTAAAACCTCCAATATATTCAGTTTCAGCAATATCCTCTAATGCGACTTTCCTGATTACAGCGTTAGCTCCTACCCAAAATGTAGAACCGTAATAACTCATACCTTGATGAAGGATATGCTGTATATCGGTTGTTGCTCCAGCAAGACGCTCTATTCTTGTACCTGCACCTCTAAAGGAAGAGTAAGGAGTTTGTGTGACGGCAACTCTTGCATTATCAGGCTGTTCAAGGAAATACACAAGACGTAGGCAATATTCTCTCAAAAGAATAGAATCTGCATCTAGAGTAAGAAGATAATCACTGTCAGGAACAATTAAATCTTTAGATTTTTTTGCATTAACTGTAGGTACAAGAACAATACCTTCTGGAGTATTTCTAATTTTATAAGCTCCACCCATAAGACCTATATATGAATTTAAATTCATAGCCTTATTTGCTTCATGTGATAGTGATGCGTATTTTTTTCTTTCAAATACTGTAAGTTCTGTATTAAATATCCAATTTAATCTCAGGTAAAGTTGGTTAATTCTCTTTACAGATAATTTAGCGCCTTCAAGACAGGAAGAGTTAAGTGCATCTGCAACAACTTTCAACTCTTTTGAAAGGCCTCTCAGAACCTGTTCGGAAAAAAAGACATCAACATGATCTTCAATCAATTCATTATCAGCTAAAGAATTCAACCATTCTGATGCCCATATATAATTAGATATTAATTTTTTAACATCTCTTGAACTTGCAAAATTATTTTTTACATTCTGTCTTTTAAATTGAGATAGAGCACTTTTAAATCTAATACGTGGTTCAGAAAAAAGAGCCATAATATCATTTGCCAACTCTCTAGTTTTATTTAATCTTGCAGCAACAACAGGATTAGTAGGGTTAGGATTATCATCTATTAAAAGCACAACCCTCATATTAGGATATTCTTGTAGAGCAGCAGACATTAAAGTCTTTCTCACAACCTGAGGTTCTTCACTATAAGATGGAACCAAAACTGTTATTGTAGGTTGTTTGGAGTAGAAATGGTCATCTAACTTTGCTCTTGGCACACGGATATGTTTTATAAACCTCTGTAGTGCACCTTGACGGGCAACTAAATACATAAGCGCAGAGAAGGTAAGAAAGGTGACAATAATAAGATAACTAATCGCTTGCATTGTAAACTGAAAGTTAGAATGTACTAGGAAAAATTCTCTTATAATTGTAGATATAAAATAGGCTATATAAAATAAAATTGTAAGAAGTATTGCAATTCTGCTCCATACAATCTTACTTTCTGAAGGTCTCTCATGAATCATTGGTAAAGGAATAGTTCTACTTTCAGCACCCCATTGTCTCCTCTTTGCGATCTTCTTTTTTATTTTTTCACTTTGTATAAGTTTATTTTGTATAAGCATATATACAATGTACAAATTAAGCCAATAGTTTAACATACTTACAAGGCTTTTGCAATATTACTATAGGTGTATATGAATGGATTTATATAATTGATGTTAAAAAGTATTAGTCGCCAGTTATATTTACAACTGTTCTTCTTTGGAAAATTACAACATCTTCGAAAAACTTCTTAATATTTCGAGCATCCTGCTTAGAAATCTGGTCAATATGTATTTCACTTTTATCCATGTGGAGAATTGCTACACTACCAAATAGTATTCCTTCAGATATGTTAACCTGGTCAATAGTTTTAACTCCAATAACCTCTGTTGATTTTGTTAACCCCCATAAAAAATTAGTAATTTTTTCTATTGATCTTGCGCGTATGTTAAAAAAAATAGGGGATACTGGTCTTAAAAATTTTACTGTTCTAACACTTATAACTCTTTGTAAAATAGGATCATTTTCGGGAGTAGTGTTTCCAGGATTAATCACTCTTGAAGTAAATTGCGTTTCAAACTGATTTTCATTATTATTATTACTAGTATCCATAATACAATATTATAATAATATATAAACCATATCAATATCTATTATAAAAATAAAAGCAAAAAAGTTAAAAACTTACAAAGAGAAAACTATTGGGATTGCATTTAGAAAAACCCCTATAACGGTATACTTTAATACTATATTTGGTATACATACATTCGGGGTCAAATTTCCAATTGATGTATTAATCTTAGATAATAATTTTAATGTAAAGAAAATAAAGGAGAATTTAAGTCCTTGCAGATTCTTTTTCTGGAATATAAAATATTCAAATGTAGTTGAAGCTCCAAGTGGAACAATTTTCCAAAATGGTATTAAAATAAATGATAAAATTGAAATAGAATACATATGAAAATAGTAAGTTGGAATATAAATGGAATAAGGGCAGCATTAAAAAAAGATAACCTGAAAGATTTTATCTTGTCAGAAAAACCCGA
>DAIDGT010000015.1:0-9129 GCA_027459825.1 bacterium | reverse complement strand
TCATCAATATGGAATAGTGCACTTAAAAAGGGATACTCCGGGACATTAATATTAACAAAAATTGCTCCAAATGATTTTTCTATAGGAATAGATAAGAATGAGAAAGAGGGAAGAGTTATTCTTTGTAAATTTAATGAATTTATTCTACTTAATATTTACTTTCCTAATGGGAAAAGAAGTATAGAGAGGCTACAGTACAAAATAAAATTTTATAAAGATTTTATAAAATTTGTAAATAAATTGAAAACAGAAAACCCCAATATAATTGTATTAGGAGATTTTAATACAGCACATCAGAGGATAGATCTTGCAAGACCAGACGCAAATAAAAAAGTATCTGGATTTTTAGATGAAGAAAGAAAATTATTAGATAAGTTAACAGAATCTGGATTTATAGATACCTATAGGTTTAAACATAGAGACAAGATACAATATACATGGTGGGATCAAATAAGTCGTGCAAGAGAAAGAAATGTAGGATGGAGAATTGACTATATTTTTATATCCAAAGAAATGAAAGATAAACTAAAGTATGCAACTATACATGACAACATATATGGTGCAGATCACTGTCCTGTATCAATAGAACTGAAGTAATAAAGGAAACAGGACCATGTAAGTATATGAATTTTTGCGCATTTCTGCACAATAAATTACGACCTACATGGTCCATTCGTTTCACATCATCCTTTCCAATCTAAATAAATAGGATTCAGATATCCATCCAAAAAGACAAGGACCTGATCATATGTATAACCCCACGAAGCAGGAACCTCACAAGGTCCATTGTTAGGTTGCCTTCCCTTGGATTCATAGAAACCACCTATTCTGCGAGGCTTTCTTCTCACGAAAGCAACACAATACGGAGAAGGTAAATGAACTTGATAACAAGATTTCCTACATAAGTGGTAACAACCATTGTCATCACTCTCAACAGGAAAAACCTTACCATCTCTCCTTACCTCCATTACACGGACAGAGCCAGACAGCCCCTGCATTACAGACACTCCCTCTCTTAAAACATGCGAAACGATAATGGCATTATACCACAAAATTCAAACAAAATTATCATACTACAGGATACACATTTATCCTAAAATAAGAACAAATATCTACAATATTAATAAGTAAATAGTAATATATAGGTTGATTGTATCCTATAATATGATATAATTACGACAAAATATATGGCAAACATAGATTACAAGATAAATTATCGAAATAAAAAGGATTATTTATTCCTCCCAGAAAATCATTCTGCAAAAAAGCATATAAGAATAGAGAATATATGGTTTTTATATTTCGTATTATCTTTAATTTTATTCTTAGTACTACTAAAAATTATATTTAACATATCTATAGTTATCTTCATATCAGCAATTATTGCTATATTTTACTTTTTATTTATGCTTTTCAAGGTAGTAATTGTAATCAAAGCAAGAAATAGACCTATGGTGAAAATTTCAAGAAAAGACTTACTCAAAATAAAGAAAAAAGATTTACCAATTTACACCATAATTATTCCATTATACAGAGAGGAAAACGTAATCAAACAGATAAAAAAGGCAATGATGTCAATTGATTACCCTAAAGAGAAGCTTGATATTATCATTACCCTAGAAGAATATGATAATTACACAAGGGAAGCAATAGAAGAAAACAAAATGCCCAAATATTTTAGAAGATTAATACTCCCAAATGTAAATCCAAAAACAAAACCTAAAGCCCTAAATGTGGCAATTAGAGAAGCAAAAGGCCAATTTATTGTTATATATGATGCAGAAATAGTGCCTGACAAAAATCAGCTAAAAAAGGCATATTTAGCATTTAAAAATCACCCAGAAATATCTGTATTCCAAACAAGACTAGATCATTACAATGTAAAACAGAATATTTTAACAAATCTGTTTAATGCAGAGTTTTCATTTTATTATGATTTATTTCTACCTGGTCTTCAAAAATTTAATCTTCCAATTCCTTTATCAGGACACAGTACTCATTTCAGGAAAGAAGCAATAATATCAGTTGGAGCATGGGATCCATATAATGTCGCAGAAGATTGTGAAATAGGTATTAGATTACAAAGGCATGGGTATAAAGTCGACATTTTAGATTCTTTTAGCAAAGAAGAAGCAACAAGTACACTCTCAGGTTGGATAAAACAAAGAACAAGATGGATGAAAGGTTTTATACAAACCAGTATAGTACATATGAGGTACCCAATAAAATTCAAAAATCAAATAGGAGGCTGGATTAATTTTATTGGATTCTTTTTTGCAGTTCCTGGAACAGTAATTATAAATATATTAAATTTATTATACTGGATACTACTTATCATATGGCTTATCACTAAAGCTCCAATAATTTCCAGCTCATTTCCAAAACCAATACTATATATTTCATTTATCACATTTCTGGCAGGAAATTTAATGTTTACATATTTAAACCTAGCAGGAGTCTATAGAAGAAATAAATTTGCCGTAGTAAAATACTGTATATTATCACCAATATATTGGATATTATTATCGTTTGCAACATCAAGAGCTTTAATACAATTCATATTTTCTCCACATTCGTGGGAGAAAACAGTACACGGCACTCACTTAAAAAACAAAAACGACAGGAAAGAAAATCAAAATCTTGCATTATCAAAGTAGGCAATGTTCTTCAAAAAGAAGGCTACAATAATAATTACTATACTATCAATAATATCAAGTACAGCCGAGGTATATTACCTATACAGATTACACCTAATTAACTTTCTATATACATCTTCACTAAATTTAAACCTAGCAAGACAAACGATCGACAGCTCAAGTAAAAATATACCATTTATAGGGATATACTCCCCATTACAACATATATTATTATTACCATTTATATGGAACAAATATTTATGGCATACAGGATATGCATCAATAATTATTTCCATTGTGGCGTACACAATTGCCAATGTATATATTTATAAATCAATTAAGCTTTTTACTAGATCATATTCGTCTCCATTAATAGGTGTAATGATATTTGCCCTAAATCCCAATGTATTATTTCTTGAAGGTCAAACATCTCCTGAATTACTATTTTTTACATTTTCAATATTAATATTCTTTTATTTGTATAAATTTTTTAAAGAAAAAAACAAAATATATTTATTTTTAATTAGTCTTTTTTCTGCCCTCGCAAGTATTACACTCTCAGCGGGAATAATATTTATAATTGTGATATCTGGAATATTCATACTAAAATATACTATTTTTCAAAAAAATCTAAAAAAACTAGAAGGGACACTTATTACATTTTTATTTATAGCAATATTAGGAGAGTTTTATACAGTAATATATTCATTAGTGACATATGGACATATAATATTAACTCCACTATATAATGGATTTTCATACATTCACTCTAACTCTATTTGGGTTTATGGAATGTCAGTAAAGACTATATCGACATATTTCTCATCTTTAAAAAATATTTTGGGAGTAACACTACCAATTACATCTATTGTATCTATAATCTTTTTATATTTATCTCCTAAAAAGAGAAATATGTATACTTTATTGTTTTTCTTACTAACCCCTGCAATATATTATGTTACATTACTTTTAATAGGTAATATAAAAATACAGATAACAAATGGAGTTATCATAGACAGGATTTATATATCATCGTTTTTTATACTATTTGAAAGTGTGACAATTGGTGTATTTTTGGGAGTAATTCAAGATATAAGATCAAAAAAACTAAATTCACTAAAAAAAGATATTACATACTTATCTTTCTTTCTTGTCTTAGTTATCTATGTATATATGATCTATCAAGGACCATATATTCAGAGAAACAAAACATTGATAAATACAAATAATCTGTACACTAAGAGTGCAGAAAATTTCATAAATAAAAAAAACATAAATAAAGGTAGGATATTAATAGACTTGTCAGATACTAGCCAACTTGTAACTTTATCGAACATAAATTTATCAGAAATTGTAGATGAGAATAATATTGGTATTTGGGAAAAAGCACTAAAAAATCCAGGAAAATATGTTAAGTATATAGTTATATCAAAAACACAATCAAACCCATTACTGAGTATAGTTTATAAACATTACAGGATAATATTCAACAATAAAGAGTATAAAATTTTAGAGAAAGTGTGATTAAAATCCTAAAATATCATCAACAAAAATTAGGTTAATCCTGCCAGGGATCATTTCTTTATAAAACAAAATGATTTTGGCAATATTAGATCCTGGAGCGCCTATGCTTTTCATTCTTGCATCCTCCTTTGGAAATACATATTCTTTAATTCTTTGCATACCTTCTTCAATATTATTTACAATTTTTTGTGACCCAACAACCCAAATAACATTTTTTGCAGTGTAAACATATCCAGGAATCTGTGACCCAGAAGCCGAAGCAAAAATAACCTCCCCCTCTTTTGTCAGGGCATGAACACTACCAATTGTATAATCGGAAAAAGTTAACTGCCTTCTTAGATCAGCCCTTTTCGTATCATTACTTTCAGCTTGAATTTTATCCTTTAATATGTCCCATTTTTTTGGATTGGACTTTATATAATCATCAAATCCAATTTCTTTTAATGTTGTAGATGATGCTTCTAACAAAGAAGATCCTTCCGGAATCATATCTATGATTTTAGACAATGCATCTGATTTATTTTTTGTAAGCACTGCGTTAATGTTACGTAATGCCAGCCTTTTAATAACAGTATTAATTGTTTCAACACTTGCTTTTTTACTAAAGTCCATAAATAAAATTATACCAGATAGTATATAATTATAAAAAGTATGAAATTTGCAATACTTATTACAACAAAGGGTAAAGAAAATTTGGAAAAAGCTATTAGTTCTGTAATTGGAAGTAAACTACCAATATATGTAGTAACACCAGAAAAACACTATAAAGATTTAGAGCAAAAATATAAAAATATAAAGATAATAAATGACAAAAAAGAAGGAAAAGCATCTGCAATAAACCTTGCAATAAAAAATATAAAAGAAGATGTGATCATATTTACGGATGGAGATGTATATATTAAAAAGGGTTCAATTTCTTACATAACAAAAACATTTCAAAATAAAAAGGTTGGAGGAGTTACAGGGAAGGTAATATCGTTAAATAGTAAGGATGATATATTGGGATACTGGTCACATTTCTTAGTAGAGTGCGCAAATACATTAAGAAAAGATCTACAAAAGAAAAATAAATATTTTGAAATGACAGGATACTTAATGGCTGCAAGAAAAAACCTAATAGATGAGATACCAAAGGAAGCTCTTTCAGAAGATGGATATATTTCACAATGTATACACTCTAAGGGATATAACATAGTATATGAAGAAAAGGCTGTAGTGTATGTCAAATACCCCACAAATTTCAAAGATTGGATAATACAAAAAAGACGAAGTACGGGTGGATATACTCAAAATTTTATAGATAAAGAAAAAAGTAATAGATCATTTGGAAAAGAGACTAGAAATGGATTCAAAAACTTTTTTAAATATCCTAAAACTATCAAGGAAAGGTATTATTTAATTCTGTTATTTTTATCAAGGATATACTTATGGATGGTAATATTTAGAGACATAAAAATTAAGAAGCTTCCTTTTGCAAAAATTTGGAAAGATGTAAAAAGTACAAAATGAACTTTTCACTATATTGATAAAAATATTAAAGAATTATCAGATCCTTTTGTAATTGTAAAAACTGACTAACAGTTTAAAGTATTATAAGAAAATAATTATTTTAAATCACAATCAGTGCAAAAATAGCTGACAATTATAAAATACACTTATTTTTATTTAGAACTAGTGTATTTTTCAAAAACATATACATCTCATACAGATAAAAAACAACTTTGAGATAAGAATAAACAATTATGTAATCAAAAATGGTCGTATGTCTTCTTTTTTTAACAATCGAGACTCTGAACAGTTTGCAACCATAGCAACGCTTGGCATGTGGGAAAATCCAATATATTCAACTATTTTCCCTTTTTCTTTTGCTTTTTTAATTGACGGTAATAAATCTGTGTCTGAAGAAATAAGTATTATGCGATCACACAGATCTTCATAAGTAGCAACCAACATATCTACTGCTATATTTACATCGACACCTTTTTCATGCATTTTCCCATTGCTCTTTAATAAATACCCCAAGGAGTAATTGAATTTGTGTTTTTTTAGATGCTCAAAGAGTTTTTGCTGATTAGATTGCATTCTTTTTGTTTTTTCAGTTCCATCTGTCCGTATTTTCCCAACATAATAAGTTGCATGAACAACTTTTGTTCCACTGGAAAGAAATTTTGCAAATGAGCTGAAATCAAGATTAAGGAGATTATGTAGTTTCTTATCTTTGAGCTTGAAGTAAAAATTATTTCCATCAATCAAAATAACACTACGCTTTTGCTTATTCATAACGTCATTATAGCTACTTTTGATAAAAAATGAGAAGTAAAACTAAAAATCCTGCAAACACCTTACGGCCTTGCAGGAGAATTTAGTATATATATCCTATCAAATTTCTTCAAACCTTTCAACATTTTGTATAAGTTAGTAAATTTTATACCAAGCATGAGAAATAGATACCTCATCACCTCCGCACTTCTGCTTTTGATAATCTTTACTACTTTTACTACTGCATACTTTGGTGGAATGATTGCTACTATATACACATACTCAGATAGAAAAAGTATCTGGCAAAGGAGACCTTATTGACCACGCAATGGTAACCAAATATCTATTTGAAGTAAAACTACCGCCAAACATAGCAACCATGGGAAGCAAGGTTTTTCTCAATTATACAATCTCAAAATTATACTTCATTTCTTATTACAAACAGAAGATAAGCATATCTCGACCAATTAGAATATGTGGTTAAAAAGGAAGTAAATATTCTTAGATACTACAAAAGCACAGGAGACAAAAATGAAGATTTCTGAGATATAAAAAGCAGCTAATCATCACCAAAAATCGTAATTAGAAACGTTTGCAACATATTATATTAATCTTTATACTGAAGTGTCAATTATTACTTGACAAATACCCCCCGTATCTGTAAGATGTATATTAGTTATGTTTATCAGAAGAGATATTCTATCTAGCTTAGAACCAGAATTACAAAAAAAAGAGATTACTGTTATTACGGGAATGAGAAGAGTTGGAAAAACTTCTATACTAACATATCTTTTTAATCAGATTAGCTCAAATAATAAATACTTCTTTGATTTTGAAAATCCATTACATAGACATATTTTTGAAGAAGAAAGTTATGATAATATTTGGAATAACTTGTCACAATATGGAATTAATAATAAAGAAAAATCATATATATTTATTGATGAAATACAAAATCTGCCTCATATAAGTTCTGTAGTTAAATATTTTTATGATCATTTTGACACCAAATTTGTATTAACAGGGTCTAGTAGTTACTATTTGAAAAATCTTTTTCCTGAATCTTTAAGTGGCAGAAAGATTGTATTTGAAGTATATCCCCTTACCTTTAGGGAATTTTTACGTTTTAAGGGAATAGAAAGAATAACACCAGATACCCTTTTAAAGAAAGCTGAAATAAAAAATAAAATTAATTATGAACAATATAGAAAATATTATCAAGAATATATTGAATTTGGAGGATTCCCCTCAGTAGTTCTAGAAAATGATTATAAAAGAAAACGTGTATTACTTGAAGAAATTTTTATTTCATATTTTGAAAAAGATGCAAAAGGACTTTCTGATTTTAAAGATATGTCAAAGCTACGAGATTTAATTTTATTGTTGATTCCAAGAATTGGACAGAAGTTTGATATTTCTAATTTAGCATCAAGTCTTTCGCTTTCAAGAGAAACTATTTATAATTATTTATACTTTCTCGAACATACATATTTTATTACTCTATTGTCTAAATTTTCAATGAATATAGATCGTAGCATAGGAAGTGGTAAAAAATTATTTTTATGTGATAGTGGAATAGCAAATATACTAGGAAAAATTTCTTTAGGACAATTATTTGAACAATCTGTATTTCAAAATATCAGAACAAGTCATAAACTTGCCTTTTACAGTAAAGAGGGAAAAAGTGAAATTGATTTTATTTTAGATAATGAGGAGGCATTAGAGGTTAAAGTATCTACATCCCTACAAGATATTGAATATTTAAAACGAAAAGCTACTTTACTGAATATTAATAATTCCTTTATTGTATCTCTCGAATTTTATAATAATAAGAAAGTAATACTTGCTACAGACTTATAAATTCATTAACAGGGTAACAATTAACACTATAATTATAAAACTTATAGCTATTTTAACAAGTATATTTAGCTTTAGCACTGTAAAAATACAATATCCGACTATTAAACCTAACATATAAAATATAAAAGAATCTAAACTGGAGCGATAGACAATAGCTGAAATGAGACTAATAGTACCAGAAAATAATCCAATATACACAGCATTTCCAACTTTTAATATAATAAGGGATAATATACCTGCAATATAACTAAATAAAGACACGAAACAAAAAGCTATAAAACTATCAAATACTAAACATCCCACTCCAGAATATGCTGATGGCCCATGATAACAATAGGGCAATAGACTTATGACTATTTTAAGTACAATACCACCAAATAATAGCATTATTATATAATAAATAACAGCTGAAATTAATAACAGAAGAATAATATGTAATGATCGTATTCTATTTAAAAACTCAATTGCCATATTTTACAATTATACAACATTGTACATATTTTATAAAATAAGAACTTTGGACATCTTTTTGCCATGTAATCCACCTTTCTCTTTTGCATATTTATTCTTATCCCTTTCTTCCCGTTTTTCCTCCCATCTCTAATGACATATATTCTTTATCTAAATTTAGTACCTTTTTATGTCTTCCTATATTGTCAAAAATGAGTTTGAATCAACTTTGGTCTGCCAACTGCCAATTTTGGCACAAAGAGCCATTTCGTTGAATGGCTTTTTGTAGTCATAGAGCAGTTTTTTCCCTTTTAGACGCAAGTTCGAAAGTAAAAAGTTGACCAACTGTCTTTTTTCTTCAACTTCCGAACTTTGATATAGTTCTGCGGCTCGATTTGCT
>DAIDGT010000014.1 GCA_027459825.1 bacterium | reverse complement strand
GGTATTACTTTTTTTACCTCTAAGCTTAAGAGTAGAATCAATATTAATAGTTTTAAAATATTTAAGATAACGTTTAAGTGGGTGAGAAGTCATGTAAACCCCAAGTAACTCTTTTTCCCACAATGCCTTAGTGTTATTATCAACATCTTTTATGTTAGAAAGGTATGCACTTTGGTTTAAATCAGCAATACCACTATCATCATCACTGTCAAAAAAACCAGACTGTCCAGAAACGGACTTACTTTTTATATCTGCATACGCATTACATATACTAGTAAATGATTGTAATAGAGCATTTCTATTACCAAAGATATCCATACCTCCTGATTTTATTAAAACTTCAAATGATCTTTTGTTAACAACTTTTAAATCTATACGCTTACAAAAATCATCTATAGATGTAAATTCTCCCCCTGTATTTCTTACATTAACAATTTCATCCGCAGCATTTCTCCCAAAACCTTTAATTGCATTCAATCCAAACCTTATATTTCCATCTTCAACACAAAACTGG
This sequence comes from bacterium, assembly GCA_027459825.1. Classification (GTDB taxonomy): domain Bacteria; phylum Patescibacteriota; class Dojkabacteria; order JAKAPS01; family JAJZLI01; genus JAJZLI01. Next base: position 17,320 of record DAIDGT010000014.1, on the reverse strand, counting down.
ACATTACTTTTATTGACATCTGGAGGTAATATTTTTATTTTTTTATTTTTAGCTTCTTCAAAAACCTCAGCAACTTTTTCAAGGTCACCAAGATTGGATTCCAAAAATGCGGCAATAAACTCTACGGGGTAATTAGCCTTTAGATAAGCTGTTCTGTAGGATATCATAGCATATGAAGCAGCATGAGCTTCATTGAAAGCATAATGAGCAAATGGTATAAAGAGTTCAAATAATTTTTCAGCATTCTTTTTATCCATTCCATGCTCAACAAATCTTTGTATTAGAGAATCTTTCATTTCCATAAGAAGCTCAGGTTTCTTCTTTCCAGTTGCTTTTCGAAGCTTATCAACTTCCCCCCAATCATATCCAGCAAGGTTAATAGCAGTTTTCAGAAGATCTTCCTGATAAACCATAATTCCATAACTTCTTGAAAGATAACTTTCCATTCTAGGGTCAAGATATTCAGTTTTCTCCTTCTTATCCTTTCTCGCTGCATAGACAGGAATATTAGCCATAGGTCCAGGTCTATTAAGAGCAATGAGAGCAGAAATATCAAAAATTGTTTCTGGTCTTAGAATATTAATTGCATCTTTCATTATTCTACTTTCAAGCTGGAACACACCAAGAGTTTCTGCTTTTTGCAACAGTTTAAAAGTTTTTTTATCATCTAAAGGTATTTTTTCAAGATTAACTTCAATTCCTTTATCCTCTTTCACAAGCCTAATAGTCTCAGTAATAATATCTAAATTTGTCAAACCCAAAAAGTCCATTTTCATATACCCAAGTTCCTCAAGAGACACCATGTTATACTGAGAAATCAGTCTACCTAGCTTTCTATCAAGGAGCACAGGAACATGATCTTCTACGGGATCTGGAGTTATAAGAACACCACAAGCATGTATTGAAGAATGTCTTGAAATCCCTTCAACCCTTTTTGCTATATCCATCATAGTTCTAATCATGGGATCTGAAGATACTTTTTCCTTTAATTCTGGTATTTTTTCTAATGCTTCTTTAATTGAAAACCTACCCTGTGGGATAAGTTTTGCAATTTGATCAACAGTAGAAAGTGGAATCTTAAGAACACGCCCAACATCCCTAATAGCTGCGCGAGATTTCATCCTACCAAATGTCACAATTTGAGAAACATTTTCTTGCCCATATTTATTCAAAGCATATCCAAAAACATCCTCTCTTCTTGCGCTAGCAATATCCAAATCAATATCAGGAGCCTTGGGCCTTAATGGATTCAAAAACCTTTCAAATGAAAGTCCAAAATTTAATGGATTTATAGGAACAATACCTATGAGGTATGCAACAAAACTACCTGCCGCTGACCCTCTTGTAGTTGTAGGAATACTCTCTTCTCGCAGATAATCTGTAAAGTCTGAAACTAACAACATATAACTGGCAAATCCTTTAGAAGAAATTATATCTAGCTCATACTCTATTCTTTTTATCTCATCATCAGTAAAGTCACGACCAATCCTCTCTTTACCTCTAGTATATGTTAAATCTCTAAGGTATTTTGCATAATCACCTTTATAATCCGTATTAATATTAACCTTAGGAAATACAAATGACTTAAAATCTATACTAAGATCACACATATCTTTAACTTTTTGAGTATTTTCTACCACATTTACATGATCTTTCCAGAGAGTATACATTTCTTCAGAACTTTTTACATATAACTCAGAAGTACCAATCCTCATCCTTGTGGGATCATCAATAGTTTTACCTGTATCTATACATAACAGAACTTCATGCGCATATGCATCTTCTTTTGTTAGATAGTGAGCATCACAAGTGGCAACAACATCCAATCCTAACTTACCACCCATATCGAAAAGAACGTTATTTACAGTTTCTTGACCTTCAACACCATTTCTCTGAACTTCTAAGAAAAAATTTTCCTTTCCAAAAAGATTCATCAAAGTTATTGCAGTATTCTCTGCGCCATCAAGATCATTATTTAAAATTTTTCTGGATATAGGTCCGGCTAAACAAGCTGAAAGCGAGATCAGACCATCATGGTATTCTCTAAGTAGATCAATGTCTATTCTTGGTTTATAATAAAAACCTTCCGTATGACTTTTAGAAACCAGCTTTACTAAATTTCTATAACCAATTTCATTTTTTGCAATTAAAACTAAATGATTCAGATTTCCTTCAATCTTAGGAGATTTATCTAACCTTGAAGTAGAGGATAAATATACTTCACAACCGATAATAGCTTTAATTTCATTCTTTTTACACTCCTCATAAAATTCATGTATTCCATACAAAACACCATGATCAGTAATAGCACAACTATCCATACCCAAGTCTTTAATTCTATGAACTAAAGGCTTAATACCATTCATTCCATCTAAGAGTGAATATTCAGAATGTAGGTGAAGATGAGTAAAACCTTTCATAACCTATATCAAATAGATCTTAAAATATTATATCTACAATATAAAATCATAAGTTGGGCTTAATATGATTAAATTTGATTACTTTATATAATATATCACTTATAAAACATATTGAAAATAAACCCATGAATATACTGTAATTACTGAAAATTTTTGATTTTTATAAGAATTTTATCTTTTATGTCAGAAGGGGAAGCTCGTCCTTGCATTTTTTTCATAACCTGCCCAATAAAGAAAGATAATACTCCCTCTTTTCCATTAAGATATGTCTGTACTAATTCTTGATTCTCACCCAACATTGCATCTATGTACTTATCAATTAGAGTATCATCACTAACAACAATTCTTGAAGAAATAAGTTCATCTATGTTTTCTTTCTCCACAATCATTTTATTAATTATCTCTTTAGCAGATGTAGCTGTTAATTTTTTATCATTTACAAGGTTGAGAATTTTAACAAACCCAGAAACAGAAATACTTGAGAGGTCTATATTATGTTCTGATATTATTCCCGCAAGATCATTTATTATCCAATTAACAAGATTGTTTAAATCTCCATTATATATATCGCAAGCATTATTAAAAAATTTAACAAATTCAATACCAAGTGTTAACACCAGAACAGCTGCACTAGATTTAGAAATATTGGCTTTCTCTAGTTGTAGCATGGTATCTTCAGCAGAATTTTCAATTTTAACTGAATCAATAAATTCTTGAGATATTACTAAAGGCGGTAAATCTGGTTCAGGAAAATATCTATAATCATCACTTTCTTCCTTTCCTCTTTGGAAAACTGTTTCTCCTTTCAAATCATTCCAACCTTTAGTTACTTTATTTCCTTTATTCATTTCAATTCTGTTTTTTTCAAATTCTGAAAATTGAAGTGATTCTTCAAAGTTTATTGATCTTTCTAAAGCTCTAAAGGAATTTAAATTTTTTATTTCGACTATGGGAGTATAGTACTTTCTACCAGAATCATTTATTTCTAAATTTATATTAATATCAAACCTCATTTGTCCTTTTTCCATATCACAATCAGAAACATTAGAGTATTTCAATATATTGTACAAACTCACTGCATACTCCTTAGCTTCTGCTGCGCCATTAATATCGGGTGCGCTTACTATCTCAAGTAAAGGAATTCCAGCTTTGTTACCATCAATTAGAGTATATCCAGACTCATGCAAAGATTTTGCAGTATCCTCTTCAAGATGAGCCCGGTATATATTAATCTTCTTAGGTACCACATGATGAGTCGGGGTAGCCTTAGGGTGATTAGTATCTTTACTAGCCGGATCAACTTCTCCCTGAGTATCAATCTCTAAATAACCATCAGAAACAATAGGATTCTTATATTGTGTTATCTGAAAACCTTTAAAAAGATCAGGATACATATAGTTTTTTCTTTCAAATGAAGAATAATAATTAATATGTTTAAAATGCAAAAGTTTTCCAACTTTTATTGCCTGCTTTATGGCATCTTCATTTACCTTTGGTAGAGCACCAGGATAACCAAGACATACTGGACAAACATTAATATTGGGTTTACCTCCAAAATATTCTGTGGAACATGAACAGAACATTTTACTTTTTGTTTTTAGTTGAACATGGGTTTCAATCCCTACAATAATTTTTTTATCCATATTTTTTATATAATTTATTTGCAAGTGACAGTATATTTAGCTCACTAAGCTGCGGTCCCATAATTTGTAATCCCGTAGGAAGATTATCGCAAGATAATCCATTAGGTATAGAAATTGCAGGAGCACCAATTAAGTTTGCAGGAATAGTAAAAATATCAGATAAATATAACTCTAAAGGATTATCAAAAACCTTATCCTTCCTATATGCAACGGTAGGTGAAGTAGGGGAGACAATAACATCTACATCTCTAAAAGCTTCATCAAATTCTTGTTTAATGAGACGTCTTACGGCATCAGCTTTACTATAGTAAGCATCATAATACCCTGAAGATAGAGTATATGTTCCAATTAATATTCTTCTTTTTACTTCATCTTCAAATTTACTTCTTGCTTCTATATAAAATTCTTCAAGATCTTTTACGCCTTTTGGATGATAACCAAACCTAATCCCATCAAATCTAGCCATATTAGCAGAAATTTCGGATGGCACAAGTATATAATAGGCTGCAATTACATATTTCAAATGATCAATTACAACTTCCTTTACACTACATCCTAATTTCTTTATATCTTCAATACTATTTGAAAAGGCAGTAATTACATCTTTTTCAACTCCATCATCATTAAATTTCAGAACCCCCACTTTAAGTTTTGAAATATCACTGAATTTAGAATAATCAATTTTTTTCTTAATATTTAGAGAGGTAGAATCTTTTGGATCATATTTACATGCTTCATTTAAAATTAGGGCGACATCATCAACAGTATTTGCCATAATCCCTATAACATCAAAAGATGATCCCATGGCTATAAGACCATATCTAGAAATAAGACCATAAGTAGGCTTTAAACCAACTATTCCACAGAAAGAAGCTGGTTGCCTCACAGAACCTCCTGTATCAGACCCAATCCCAAATACAGCCGAACCTGCAGCAACTGCAGATGCAACACCACCAGAAGATCCTCCCGCAACAGTATTAATATCATGAGGATTCAAGCTTGGACCAAAATATGAATTCTGTGTAGTCGAACCAAACGCAAATGAATCCATATTACCCTTACCTATAAGGGTAAATTTATCAAGATTTGATATTACAGTGGCAGTATACGGAGAAATATATTCTTTAAGTACTTGTGATCCTGCTGTAGTATTTGTTGACAATATATTAATATTATCTTTTATACATCCAGGAATCCCATCAAGTATAGATTCAATCTTATCAGGAAGATGAGAAATAGCATAATCTTTAGTAATAGAAATATAACTATTAAGAACTTTGTTTTTATCTTCAGCGATTTTTAAATACTCTTCAGCCAATTCTTTTGCCGAAATATTTCCTGCCTTTAACTTCTTGTGCAATTCCAAAATCATAAAACTTTGCTATCTAATTTGAAGTAATCATTTTCTGTACCCAAAGCATTAGAATATACGACAGATTGATCTAAAGGATAAGAATTGGGAATATCTTGCCTTAATATGGTAGATAATCCATTAATAGATACATCTTCTCTCACAGAGGTAGTATCAATATCTTTAAGAAGAGAAAAATATTCCAAAATTTCAGATAACTGTGTCTGAAATTTACCTATTTCATCTTGAGAAAGTTTTATATGAGCTAACTTTGCAATTTTTACAACTTCATCTTGAGTGATCACAATGGCATTATACAAACAATTCAACAATTGATCAAATATATATGATAAAATTTAATGGAAATGATTACAGTAATTATAGAATTTATATCAGGTATATTAATACTTTCACTTGGTATCATCGTTAGAGCAAGAAATAAAGATAGTACAACTATCCCAAAGCTATTTTCTGACAGTTTATTCATGTTTTCAGCAGATGTTATTACTGTAGGCATAGGACTTCTGTCAGTAAATAGTTATGATCTTCTTCTTGCTATTAGTAAGGTATTTCTAGGTTTGGCAATCTATTATCTTTATAGAATTACACTAGAAATAAATCCTCAAAGAAGTTTAGGTATATCACTTTTACTGTATTCTGGACCAGTACTGTATATAATTGATGGTATAGCGACTTTAATTTTTCCAGTATATTTAAAATCAATAAATTATTTACATATACTAACTATATCCCATTCCAGTATTGCGGTTTATGTAAACGATGCAGTGTCTCTATTGCTATCTTTGATGGTAATAATATCTTTCCTTACACTGTCATTTAAATTTAGAAATGAAAGTACTATAAGAGAAAAAACCCTATTTATTGCATTAGGATTGTTTGTTGCAGTATTACTAGAATTGCTTCCTGGTTTTATCCATGATAATGTATTCATAGACATTGTAGGAAGTCTTGGAAATTTTTTTGGGCTACTGATAGTTTCAATAAAATTAATTCCACAAAAAAACGATATACAATCCTCACAACAAAATATTGTATAAAATTTTTATGATATAATATTTGGTTATCAAATATAGAAAATAATGCAGAACAGTAAACAAGAAACAAATAAAAATAGCTATATGCTACCAATTTCTATTATACTAGCAGGTATAATTATCTCTCTTGCGCTTATTTTATCATCACATAATAAAACTCCAAATACCCAAAATACAAATAATAAAAATCAATATAGTACCAAAAATTCACCATCATCCACTACACAAGGTAGCAATACAGTTACAGTATCCATTGGAACAAACCCTATAGAGGGGAATATAAACAAAGCAAAAGTTGGAATTATTGAGTTTGGGGACTTTCAATGCCCATTCTGCAAACAATTTTATAATAGCACACAATCAGAAATAATATCTAAGTATGTTAACACGGGAGAAGCCATATTTGCATTCAGAGACTACCCATTAGAATCAGTTCATCCATTAGCAATGAATATGGCAATTGAAGGAAGATGTTTTGGAGAACAAGGTAAATTTTGGCAATTTGACAGTACTATGTATACAACAAATCAAGATACAAACACACCATCAGTGGTACTAGGATATGCAAAAGATTTAGGCTTAAATATAAATAAATATCAGTCATGTGTAGCGTCTGACCAATACCAGACACAAATACAAAACGATATTAATGCGGGAAATACAATGGGGATACAAGGAACACCTACAATTGTAATAGGGAAGTTAGTTAATGGAAAAGTAGTAGGAAAGGCAACATTAGGAGCATATTCATTTAGTTACTTTGAACCAATAATCAATTCATATCTATAAAGTATATTTTTCATATATTGTATATTTCAAACCCTTTCCTCGACCAAATGGAGTAATAATTCCAGCCTCTTTCATACTTCTTAGATCTCTAAATGCTGTCATAGGAGAAACGTGAAAAAGTTTAGTATATCCTTCTCTTGATATAACTTTATGTTCAAGAAGATATAAAAAAGCTTCCTTTTGACGGGAAGAGAGGGTTACTAAAGTTGAATCAGTATTAATTTTCCTATTTGCACTAATCCTTCCTTGTGATATTGTATTGTAAGTATCTTCTGTAATTTTATTCAATTCCTCAAGAAAAATCTCTATCCAATCATTAAGATTTGAATTATTAAAAATTTCAAAATTGTTATAAAAAATTTCAAATATCGGAATATCTTTAAATATCCCAGCATTCATTAATAATGATTTTAATATTACTATAGTTGTAAAATCATTAAAGACAGAGAAAGGCTTTACACATAACAGATTAAAAGCTACAACAATTGCATTGATAAATTTAGGCATATCTTCATTTTCTGTAAATTCAGATATTCTATTTAAAGAATCTAAAACCATATTGGAGGAAATTTCATCTTTTACTTCAAAGAAATCATAATCTGATTTTATAGGAAAACTTTCATTCCTAATTTTACCACTTTCCCAAACTTCAAAAATTTTCTCAGAGAGTACTGTATTGATTTTAAGTATAAGAGAGATAGAAAAAGATTTATCAAATACAGAAGAATTCAATATTTCCCAAACACTTCTGTATGAAGAGAGAGCATTGCATTCAAAAGTATTTTCTATTTTATTAATGCCAAGAACATAATTTTTCACTTCACTTCTAGGGATTTCTATACCCAAAGACCTAGAGAATGAAAAAAAATCATCTGTTGATATTTCTTGTAGAATTTTCTTTGAAATAGAAGAAGAGGAAATTAATTGACTATTTTTAATAATATTACAAGAGTATTTTAAAATTTTTAGATTAACATCAAATTGAAAGTTCATTAGTTTACGATCTTTTTACTCTGCGAAGAAAGGCAGGGGTATCGTATTCATCATCAATATCATCATCCTTTATCTCAGTTTGTTTAATGTTGATAACATCATCCACATCATCCTCTTCATCAGGAGTATTATTAACTATTAATTCTTCTTTAATAGATGATGCTGTTGGTCTTAAAACTTCACTTTGTGATTTTCTATCAAATCCAGTAGCAAGAACATTTATCCTAAATGACCCATCCTGTATACTATCTTCTATAGTTGTTCCAAAGATAATATTTGCATTAGAATCAGCAGAACCTTTAATAATATTAGCAGCTTCATCAACTTCAGTCATAGAAAGATCTGATCCTGCAGTTATATTAAATAGAATACCCTTGGCACCATTTATGGAAATCTCAAGTAAAGGACTTGCAATAGCTTGATTAGCAGCTTCAACAGCCCTATTATCTCCAGTAGAAATACCCATACCCATAAGTGCAGTACCAGCATTACTCATAACAGATTTAACATCTGCAAAATCGACATTGATCATTCCTGCTTTAGTAATCAAATCCGATATACTTTTTACTCCTTGTCCAAGTACATCATCAACTAGCTTCATAGCTTCAAGAAAAGTTACTTTTTTATCAACAATATCGAGTAATCTTTGATTTGGAACAACAATAAGAGTATCAACCTTACTTCTAAGTTCCTCAATTCCCTCTATAGCAGCATCATTCCTTCTTCTCCCTTCAAAGGCAAAAGGTTTTGTTACAATAGCTACGGTAAGAGCTCCTAAATTTTTTGCTATACCAGCTACAACAGGAGAGGCACCTGTACCAGTTCCTCCTCCCATACCTGCAGTTACAAAAACCATATCTGCTCCAGATAGTTCCTCATGAATTAGATCTACACTTTCTTCTGCTGCTTGTTTTCCTATAGAAGCTATACCTCCTGAACCCAATCCCTTGGTAAGTTCAGACCCTATTTGTATCTTTTTTTCTGCAAGAGAATTTTTTAAAGCTTGAGCGTCAGTATTAACAGCAATGAAATCTACTCCAGATATGTTATGCACAGAAATCATTGTATTTATAGCATTATTACCACCACCACCAACACCAATCACTTTAATATTCGCTCCAGAGTTATCAAGCACCTGCGGTTTAACTAACATATGTAGAATAATTAAAATATTTCATGTGTAATTAAACCATAAATTTAAAAGAATATCAATCTGAGGGTTATTTAATAAATTTATGGTATCAAAGATTTTATCCACCCTATAATTCCTCCAGCACTTTCTTTCCCAAAATCTCTTAATGAAGGCCTCCCTCCTTGAGATTTATTTTTTGGATTTTGGTTGAATCCAAAAGCAATTAAACCCTGAACAGTAGAGAACATAGGACCAGAGATTTCATCAGAGGAACTACTTAAATTATTAGCAATACCTATCCTTACTGCAGTAGAAAAATACCTCTGAGCTTCTTGTTTTAAAGATGCGAGTTTGGATCCACCTCCAGTAAAAACAACCCCGGATGGCATTCTACAATTAAACCCAGAAGCAGAGACTTCCTTTTCAATTGATGCAAAAATTTCTTCTAGTCTAGCATTTATAATATCATCCAGAACATGCATAGGAATATCATCAAAGCCATTTTCAGATTTAATACCTATATCTGATAGCTTCAGTACTAAATTCTCGGTTTTTAAAAGTGGTATAGATGATTGAGTTTTTTTTGCATACATGTATTTACTATCATTCGTTTCCTTTTCCTTCCTTATTCTTGCATGTTTTATAAGAGAAGGGAGCTGTACCTTTACTTTTTCAGCATCTTGAATAGATAGACGTAAACCAATTGCTATATCGTTTGTAATATTTGCACTCCCAATAGGAATTGATGCGCTAAAAACAATAGAATCTTCTTGATATATTACAATATCACTGACTCCAAAACCAATATCTACAAGCATTACACCTAATTCTTTCTCCGTATCTGATAACATTACCTCTGCATCTGCCCAACCAGAAAATACAACACTTTTAACAGCAAGTCCCACCTGGTTAATACATTTTTCAAGGTTTCGATATACCATACTAGATACTGTAATAATATGAGTATCGACTTCTAATCTAATTCCAGACATACCAGAAGGGTCTTTTATGCCACCCTGAGAATCTACAATAAATTCCTTTGGAATTACATGCATTATTTCTCGAGACTGGGGAATAGATATCGCCTTTGCACTATCTATTGCCCTTGTTATATCATCTTGACCTATTTCATCTTTAGAAATCGCTACAACACCTTTATTATTAGTACTTGATATCTGCTTACAACCAAGAGAGATGTATGCCTCAGAAACATTAAATCCCGCCATTCTTTCTGCAGCCTCAAGACATTCAGAAACAGAACTGATAGCATCATCTATATTTACAATAACTCCTTTTTTAATGCCTTTACTTTTATATGTAGCAACACCGACAACAGATATTTGGTCATTTTGCTTATTTGCAATTATCGTAGTAATCTTTGAAGAACCTACATCAATTCCAGTAACAGTATCTTTAGTCATATTAAAAAAAGTATATATCAAAGAGAAAATCTGTGCAAGAAAAATTAACCTCCAGAACAAAATATTTTACTAAATTCTACATTCAAAATAGGGCAATTTTTAATATCCAAAGTCTTTTCAACATCAATTATTTGGCTTATTTGTAAAGAAATAGATTTATTAAAATTTACAAGAACAATTAAACCATTTGAAAGCGTCAAAGACACATATTGATTGTTTAATTTGTATACATTAACAGAAAATAAAAATTGACTATTAACTTTACTTACAAGAGAAAGGAGTTTTGTTTTATAATAATAGTTTAGAGGAATAGAAGAGTATACAGTAGGATAAATATTTGTAATATTTCCAGTTATATACCCTCCATTACTACCAATAAAATAACTCTTTCCTTTATATATATACGTATAAACAATATTACTACTGTTAATTTTTACATTAACCATAGATGGAAATTTTTTTGAAACATTTACAGAAGAAGCAAGTGGATAAACAGACATTATTTGATTTAGTAGGGTTTTGTTAGAAATAATAAAAATACTTTTATTTTTATCTACCCTGTTAAGAAAAGAAGTAATCTGTAAATGATATCCATATGTACTACCAGAGACATAAATATTAGTAACCCTAAAGTAGAAAAAAAACAAATAACACACAAAAAGAAGTATTGCGATAAAGGTATATATTTTATAACTTTTAAAAATATTTTTCATAAAGATATTGATTACTTATATCTCTTATACTATATTATACATATGTATTTAAAGAGAGTAGGGAAAAGAGGGCAAACATTGATTGTTGTAATGCTTCTTGCTGTAATATTACTAATTGTAATACTTTCACTAACATCAAATGTAATACAAACAACATCTTTAAATTCAACATCTCAAGCAGGACAACAAGCATTTTCAATTGCACAATCAGGAATTCAGAATGGACTTAACTATATTTCTAATAATGCATACAATTCTATTCCTCAAATTCAAACATTGTCAGATACACAAGCACAACAGTGTAGTGGTGGTAACAAAAATTCACAATGTAGTTATATTATCTCTCCGATATATCAACCAATAGATAACGTAAAGGTTGGAGATACTCTTCCTGTAAATTTAGGAGATAGTAGTTCAAACGGGATATCATTATATATAAACCTACCACAAACATCACCAGCAGTCACATACAGCTATACAATACAAATAGTTTCAGGATCAAAAGGTAGTGAAAATTTGAATTATTGTCTTGCATACAAAGTATCATCAGGAACGGCACAATATACAACACTTCCTCCATTATCAACAGTAGCTTATATAATGGTACTTAGTACTTCAAACTCAAATCCAGCAACAATACAGGCATATCCTACAACCAGCACACCGCAAGGAGCAACACCTCTTAATTGCACAAATTAATCTTTATACTTACCAGCAATATATTTTATAAAAAGAAATGTTATAAGGGGAAGAATAGCAAGATATATACCTTCAACAAGAATGCCATTAAATTGATTCAGGAAGTTTATAATTCCAAGATAATATTTTCCAAGAATTATTCCTAAGGATAAATAAAATAGAATCCATACTACTGTAGCAACAGAAACTGCAGATATAAATCTTGTATAAGGATATCTAAAAAGCCCACCAAAAATATTAGCAAGAATCCTAATACCAAAAACCCATCTTCCTAAGATAATAGCGTCAAATCCATGTTTTAAAAACCAACCATGAACTTCTTCTATTCTTTTTTCCTTCATAAAGAAGTACTTTCCATACTTTTCTATAACTGGCAAACCTTTCCAATATATTACAGAATACAGGATTGAAGAACCAATAATAGTTGAGACAAGAATTAGAAAGAATACAAAAATAAAATTAGCATCACCTTGTTCTATTCTGTATCCAGCAAGGAAAGCAAAAAACTCTCCGGGAAGAGGCATTGGAATTCCCATCTCTTCAAGTCCAATAAAAAGAAATATAAAGACATAAAGATGTGGAAATATAATATTATTGATTGTGTCAATAACATTCTTCACCGAAAGGTACTGAGATATCTGTACTATGTGATTATGAAGCACCAAGGTGTGTTTCATTTACGTGTTCTTACAATCCCCAAAATGTTTAAAAGATTTATAAATATATTGTAAAAGTCAAGATACAATTGTAAAGCTGCCATATACTCATTTTCAATTTGAGGATTATTTAGTATCCTGGATATATCGTATAAAACAAATCCAGAGAAAACCACTACAGTAATTGAAGAAATCCAGAAGTATATTGCAGGATTTCGTAAGAATAAATTGACTATACTAACAACAATAATTCCAAACAAAGCCATCATAAGAAATACACCTATACGAGACCTTGTAAGATCAATATGAAAAATATATACAATTGCAGTAATGAAAAGGAATATGCCAGCAGTAATACCTAATGCTTCGAATACAAGCCCAGATGCGCCAAACTGAAAAAAGGTATATATAACAGGACCAATAATAAGTCCAGAAATAAAAGTAAACCCAAATAAAAGCAGAGCAGACAATGTAGGGTTTCGTTTAAGAGCATTTATTGCAAAAATTAATGCAAATTCTATTATTACAAGAAGGATAACCACAAAAGTATTGGTCAAATTTATATCCTTAGAAAAATATGCGCCAATTGCGGCAACAACCAAAGACATACTAAAAATACTAAATACTCTTCCTAAAAAATAAGTTCCCATTCCCATATCAAATTATTATATAACCAAATAGGTAAAAAGACAAAAATCTGATAAAATAAATCAAATTTGTACTTTGGCCAATATAGCTTAAGTGGAAAAGCATCACTTTCGTAAAGTGGAGTTAGCAGTTCGATTCTGCTTGTTGGCTGATTAAAGTGTGAGAGTAGTTCAGTGGTAGAATGCTTCCTTCCCAAGGAAGAGGCCGCGGGTTCAAGTCCCGTCTCTCACTTATAAACTAATATTGTTAGTATAGTATGATCGATATTACAAACCTAACAAGTTATAAAAAATGCGTTAATAGGATTAATAATAATTGGTCAAATTTTTTACAAAAGAGAGAAAAAAGACTGCTTGAGTTTCATCAATACGGAAAAACATCAGAAAAGATATCAGAAAGCATCATGGACACACTATTCTCTGAAGTACTAGACTGGGAGATAAGTTTACTACGTTATCAAATAGGTAATGCAGACATCATACTTACAAATCAAGGCATAAAATATCTTGTTATAGAAACTAAGAGGCCTGGATCATTGCAATGGAGCGAGAGAGCTATAGAGAAAGCATTAAACCAAGCATTACGCTATGCAATAGAGCAACATATCAAAACATTAGCTATCAGTGATGGAAGTATATTATATGCAGCAAATGTAATAGATAATAATCTACAAGACAGGGTTTATATAGATCTTAATAAATCATCACCACAATTAGATTTATGGTGGTTAAGTGTACACGGTATTTATAGAGAATATACACTAGATTCAAAACCTCTTCAAAATAGAGTAATAACTGTAGATTATGATATTTCAGACAAAATAAATAATAACCAAAAGCTTCACCCAAAATATAAGAGACCATATAATTGCTTTGCATATGTCGGAGATATAAACAAAACAAGTACATGGAAGTTACCTTACTTGCTTATAAATAAACGGGTTGACACAAAACGCCTACCAAAAGCAATACAGACAATATTAACAAATTACAGAGGAAAAAAGGTTTCTTCGTCTAATATTCCAGAAAGAGAAATGCCCAATATATTAAAAAAATTAGGAAGTGCTGCATCATCAATAGGATTAATGCCTAACCAAAACATTAAGACTTCAGAAATATATTACCAATTACAAAATGCATTAGATCAAATAAAATGAGTTATTCATAGAGATATGGACTAACTACAGATTGAACATATCTTTTCATCTTAGTAGTGCTTCTTTCTAGTCGAGGGTAAACATATCCTTCCATGTATTCTTTATCATCTAATTCAGCAAGACTACCAGGTAGTTGAACTTCCTCAGATCTCCAGATCAATATTGTTGATGGAGGATTCCCTTTATCTTTATTCTGCACATTTAATAGAGTCAATAAAGTATTATGTGCAGGGAATCCTTGTTCTGCAAGTACGGGAGAAAAAGTAATATTAGGATATATACCAACCTTCTGAATAACCTGATACTTATCCAAATCAACTTCAGGAAAAACATCTTTGAAATGAAAACCACATTCAAATCTTGGATGCATCATTGCAGAAGCAAGGTGTCTAAAATAAATATCTCCTTGATTACACCTTAAGACCAGCGCATCAAACCCCTTTCCAATATCAAGTATTTTTGCAGTATTAGCATATTTTTCTGTTTCTATAGTTTCTGGATCTCGTGTAAGTATTAATGAAGGAATATATAATTCATTAATAGTATGTTCCATAGAATCTATAGAAGTACCATTTTCAAAAAGCCATTTTTTAGCTCTACTCAAAGCTACGGCAGACGTTGTTCCTGATCTTGATAAAGAATCTCTAACAATCCCAGCAAAAGAGTGACCATCCAATAAATCCTGAGAAACATCTATATTATTAAGAGAGTAATGACGAGCAAATACAGCCATAAGAAAAGGATTGGTTAAACTAGCCATAAATATCCTAGTATCATCACCTACCATAACCCCACTAGTATCAACTAAAACTCCTTCTTTAAGAACAGTGTACCCCTGATTTACCCATCCATCTTTTTCAGAAGATAACAAAACATCCGTTCCAAAACCCGAAGATGCATTCTTCTTATATTTATCAAATAAATTAACCTTAATATTTTCTATAGAAGTATCTCTATCTCCTACCTCACTTTGATCCATCTTTAAGTTTAGTACTAGTTAATTTATATCTCACCAGATAAATAAAATAATAACACAAAAATTTTGTAAAAAGCACATTATTAAGTTATACTACGAAACAATCTGAGAAAGAAACGAGTATATAAATAATATGAGTGAAGTTATTGAAAAACACAGAACTCCTCTATTACAAGAGCAACTTGACGCGCGATATTCATGTCCACCAATGTCAGAAAGAGAAATTGCATCAAGGGTAGAGGTAAAAAATCCGAACACAATATTTATTGCTATACGTTCTGTAGCAAGAGGCGGAATTACAGCTATGTCAAGGGGAATTGCTACTGGAGTACTAGGCCCTGATGGAAAGCCAGTATATTTGGTTGATAACCCATTTAAGTCAATCATGAGAGCACAAGTCAGCGCTCCTGATCAAAGAGCAAAGTATACTGTGCCTGATGTTCCAGTATTTGTAGATAGAGAACAGTATGGATTTTATACAGAAAGAGAATCTAGTTTAGATGTTATACATATTTATAGAGCATTAAATATTCCTATTCAAAATGTTAGAACTTTTTATAATATGAGACATCCTTTAGATACATGGCTATCATGGGTAAAATTTGCATTACATGATAACAAATACAGAAAACAGTTAATGGAAAATTATATTCTCTCAGTTAGAGAGTGTCATAAGCAATATGAAAGAGACAAACTATTAGGTATACAAACAACAGCAATGGTATATGAAGCCATGAGAGACAATTCGCCATCTATAGCAATGCAAAGATTAATTGCAAGGCTTGGACTTATATATACAGATAGAGTTGTACAAAACTGGAATGATGGGGAAGATCCTATTCACTACATTCCTTATGACCTTGGAATATACACACCAACCGCATCAGACGGAACAAATTTACATGATAAAGCAAAAACTTCTACAGGACTATCTTATCAAACAGTATCTGATGAAAAAGTAATTCAACAAATTAAAGATGGAAATATTACAAGAGAAGACTTAGAAAGACTGTTGGATGCAAAAGTAGAGGATACATATAATTTACATGTTTTATCTGCATCAGAAGACCTCGGTATCTCAATAAACCCAACAGAAAGAATAGAATATTTGTTTCAAGCCGCTTGAAACATTCAAAAGGATAAAAGTGTATAATACAATATGCTGTTAAAAGGTTATATTTATAAAAAAATAAGTGAAAGAGGAAGACAAAATAAAACAGCTTTCATTGAAATCGAAAATGGCAGGAGCCCAGAAAATAGCAAATCGTTTACCTACGGTGATATAAAAAATAGAGTAGATTCACTAATAAATTACTTTGGTACGAATACAAAAAAAATACTTCTTTTAGTTCACGGAGGTATTATTCCTTCAATTTTATGGATTACAGCACTATCTGGAGGATATGATTTAATACCTCTTCCTTCGGATATTCCAATGCTGGAACTTAAAGACCTTATTAATTACTACAAACCAGATTATGTCATTGAAAGTCCAACTGTAGAATACAAATTAAATGAAGGCCATTATAAAAAATTAACTTATAACGATATTTATAAAATATCAGAACAAAAAGTAGAGAATATTAAGATAAATGGAGGAGGATATGTATACTTACAAACATCTGGATCAACGGGAAAACCAAAAGTATGCCATCTTCCAGAATTTAA
>DAIDGT010000013.1 GCA_027459825.1 bacterium | reverse complement strand
TCGGAACAAAAGGAATTTCTCTACTGGAGGCAACCTCAAATCCTGTTCCAACAAAATATCTTTCAACTTCCGCTGAACTCATAGGACATTTTTATATAATATTATAATCTCCACGTATTATAACACACAAAACAATAAAATATCCCATAATACAAATCAAATAGACATTCGTATTATTGGTAATTTAGAGGCGATTAAACTCAAAGTGGCCTTATTTTGTGTATCTATAAGACTCTGTAATGTTTCAAAGTTGAATTCAGGATGTTCTTCACAAAAAGATCTTAAGTATTTCTCATCTCTTGCACTATCAATAACAAAACGCATACTACCATCCTGGCTTTTATGCAAAATTGTATCTACCATACTATCAACAATAACAACCTCAGTCTCAGCATGATCACCTTCAAGAACAGCAATCCTTGTTTTTTCTTTATTAACTACCCACTTAAGAGCCCTTTCAACACTACCTGGAGTGAGAGAGTACATATGAGAATATGTACCATTCATAGCTTTACTGACATGAGCACATCCTATAGAAAGACTATCATCATTAAAAATTTCAGAATTATGAGAATCCGTATGAATATCAAAATATCCATGGTGTTTGGTTGCAAAATCATAAACCATTTGTGCACACTTTTCTGGAGAATAACCTAATTGAAGTTTTTCTGATGTAGCCATTACTCCCATAATAAGACCGAAATCAGCACCAGCACGAGATAACATCCCCGACTCTTCATACCTTCCATCAATACAACACACTCCATCATCCTTAACAGGAATAATCTCCTTAGACAAACCTTCATACCCTTCTTGTACTGTCATAGTATCTGGTGACATATAAATATATAAAATAAAATAAGATAAAAGCCATTATACAATAATTTAAATTCCCCTTTCAATCCCTCCTATAGTAAATTTGCATAAAAGGTAGTATAATTTTTTTTCTTAATAGTGTATTTATGAATACAACTGAAACCACTGATGCAACCTATCAAGAATATCCCGTAAAAATGGCCGAAGATGCCTCACAATGGGTAGGAGATATTTTGGACTACCTATACAGTAGCAATGGAAATATATTAATATCACCACTATCACCTCAAGAGACAACAGGAGAAAGGAATTTACTTAAAGTAGTGAGCTCAACTCCATTATCAGAAAGAATAGTACTGGGCCCAGAATATATAAAAAGAGTACAAGTTATAACTTTTCTTAATCAAGTCGAAAAACAGTTACCTAATAAAGGAAACCTAACAAGATATAAACGTGGAGTAGATATGCTTGCACAATTAATAAGAAGAGGAGAAGAGTTAATATGGCACCGTATTAATAGTGGAAAGTTTTCAGCTATAGCAGTTAGTAGTACTCATTCAGAAGGAGCAATATTAAAAACAGACGATGAATATGATTACCCATTTTTTGTACTTATCCCCCACGCTGACAATCCAACCTCAGAATTAATAACCAGAATAAATGAAGAAGGAGAAGTGGATAATTCAGAGTACACAAAAACATTTATAAAAAGAAAAATACAAATGGGGATACAATTTATATATCCAGAACTAAGTAATGCAGAAACAATAGACTTCATACATGATTTTTTTACTAACAAGAATCCTGATGATTATGAATATATCAGAAGGCTATTATTGTCACTAAGGTTAGATGAAGTTATACATGAATCAGGAATATTTTCAGAATACATTCGCTATCAAAAAAGACAAAGATTACTATACAATAACATTCTCAACTAAAGAGTGAAACATTTCTCTTGTATTACGTGTATAAGATGTAATTATGATATTACACGGAATCAAAAATATAATGAGAAATACTGCAAGATCAATATCGATTATATTGATCCTCTCTGTAAGCATAGGACTTGCCCTTATAATGTTTTTATCATACAAGGCAATTAATGAAAAAATATCAAATATAAAATCTTCTATAGGCAATACAATTACAATTACTCCTGCAGGATCTCAAGGTTTTGAAGGAGGGGGAAACCCAATCACTGAAACTCAAGTTAATGAGATAAAAAATTTACCAAATATTGTACAAGTTACAGAAACTCTTCTTGCAACAGTTAATCCAGGATCAGAAAACAACCTAAAATCTCCAATAAAAGCGGGAACATTAGGAAAAAGGTTTGTTCGTTTCCAAGGTTATAATAATCCAAACTTTTCACCATCAGTACCAATAGTCATAACAGGGATATCAAACGAATCAACAATTACTGGAGAAGGTATAAGCTTAACATCTGGAAAATTATTTAATCCTTCTTCAAATAGTAATGTAGGAATAATAGGTACCAATATTGCATCAAGCAATAATTTGAAAGCAGGAGACACATTTAAATTATACAATACAACAATTACTGTTTCAGGGGTTATAAACATGGGAACACGTTTTGCAAACGATGGAATATACTTACCAATATCAACGCTACAGAACATATCTGGGCAACAAAATGATATAAGTACAGCAACTATAACTGTTAATTCTATTACAAATGTCAATTCAGTTATAAGCCAAATAAATAGTAAACTGGGGTCTAATAATATCGACATAACGTCATCTCAGGCAACAGTATCAAGCGCAATTGCACCACTTGAGAGTATTAAAAATGTTTCGTTATATTCTCTTATAGGATCATTAATTGCAGGATCAGTTATCATACTATTAATAATGATAATGACTGTTAGAGAAAGGAAAAAGGAAATTGGAGTATTAAAAGCTATAGGAGCATCCAATTTTGCAATAACAATGGAATTTGTATCAGAATCTTTAACACTTACGATCATTGGAGCTATACTTGGAATTATTATTGGTATACTGCTAGCAAACCCTGTATTGAGTACACTTGTTAATACCTCAACAAACACTTCAATACAAAGCAGTTTTCAAGGTACAGGGATTTCTTCCAGGGGAGTCAACCCAGGGGGACCAATAGTTCCTTCTGGAAGAAGAGGGATCGTATTTAACATTGGGAGGGGAGCATCAAGATTTATATCCTCAATAACAGGAGCGAGTACAACAAAAATATTAAGCTCATTTAAGGACATACATACTATCATAAATTTTTATATCCTACTGTATGGAGTACTTGCAGCCTTAATTATTACTATATTAGGCAGTGTAATACCAGTACTTTTAATATCAAAAGTATCTCCAGCAGAGATAATAAGGGGAGAATAATAATATATGATCAAGATTGATAACATAACAAAAAAGTTTAAATCAGGGGATAGTACTGTAAAAGCCTTAGATAATGTAAGTTTTTCTATAAATAAGGGAGATTTTGTATCAATTATAGGAAAAAGTGGAAGCGGTAAAACTACTCTATTAGCACTTATGGGAGCACTAGAAAAACCAACAGAAGGCTCAATTGTAGTTGACGGAGAAGATATTACAAAAATGTCAGATTCAAAACTAATAAAGTACAGAAGAGATAAAATTGGATTTATATTTCAACAATATAACCTAATACCTAATTTAACTGCACTAGAAAATGTTATGTTACCAATGGAGTTTGCAGGGGTAAAAATAAAAGACAGGATAAACAGGGCAAAAGACCTATTAAATAAAGTAGGAATTGACAGTACAAAACAAAAAAGGAAACCTTCGAGACTATCTGGAGGAGAACAACAAAGAGTATCCATTGCAAGGGCATTAGGAAATAGACCATCACTAATACTAGCTGACGAGCCAACAGGAAACCTTGATAGCACTACAGGAAAAAGTATTATTACCCTACTTAACAAATTATCAAAAAGTAATAATACAACAATAATAATTGTAACCCATGACATTAATATGACTAAATATACTGATATTACATTTAAAATAACAGATGGGAAATTATCTCTCGCAAAGTCAAAAAAGGATAAAAGCGTACTTTCTTAAGACAAGTGTTCTTTAGAATCTCTAACCAAACTTCTGGCAAATAAAGTACGTAACCTTTCTTCAGTAAGTAAATCAGATTCAGGAGATTTCCCTATTTTCTTTTTTAAAAAGTCAATAACACCTTTTGGACCCAATGTTAGATAAAGTAAAGGCAGAGAAAGATATAAACCTTTTCCAACCGACACACTAATACCTTTAGTTCCATGTTTTTTATCTTTACCAAGTCTAAGAGATTTCATATAATGTAGAGCCTGATTGGATAACCCGATATTTGAAAGTATAGTCTCTCTCAAATCATATTCTGATCCCATATGTATAGTTATTCCATTTAAAATAACAGCAACCATCTCTGCCTTCGCTAAAAATAGTTTAGCATTAATTAAAAGCGATATCCCATCTTTTAAGGACACAAAAGACTCTCCGTTATCATAAGACCTTAAACAAAAATTTCCCTTTTTGCATTTAGATAAAATCCAGTGGATACCTCTAATTTCCACAAAAGCAAGATCCCCTATAGGGAATAGACTAGCAAGTCCATCACTTCCTCGAGAATTTAAAATAAGCACAAATGTTTCACGAAGTGTATTCAAATATTCTATATCTTCTGATACTAAAGTAGGACTACCAAAACCTAATCTTTGATCTAAAGAATTACCATAACCCAGACCTAGAAGTTCAGATAGAATACCATCTTGAAAGTTCATAAGAAATCTACCAATAGATACTCTCTTCCGACTAGATTGAATGCAGTTTACAATACGAGAAAATCTATAGTGCATAAGTTCTTTTGTATAAGACATAACATAGCCTCTTTGCTCTATTTTTACCTGATTTTTCACCTCTTTAAATAATGCAGGAGTAATCATATTATATAACTTCCTCACAACCTCATCTTCTGAAGATACTAATAAGGTAATAATCTCTTCCACCTCTACTTCATCACAAGCAGACCTACCTTTTAATTTAAATACATCTTTTCCTATAAAAAAGGGATTTATAACAGACTTATCATCTAGGGAGGTACTATCATAATAAGGAAATTTCACACTACGAATATGGTAATCACCAATGCGGGATAAGGCTAGTGCACAATTTATCTCAGAACTTCCTCTATATAAATCTAACTTGGCAGGATGTGATACTGTACCAAGAATATCTGGCATGAAACGAGAACACTTAACCATAACGTTTACTACATCTTCAGGAAATCCAAACCTTACAAGCGCTAGGATATTCCCTTCACGTATATATTCAACAACCTTAGAACGAGTATCTAATGAATTTAAAAAATTAGTGGATAACATATTATCCACTAAAGGCATATCCTTTGAGGAAAATATTTCTATAACAGAATAATTTCCATCCTCTAAAGAAACTTCTTCCGGTAATAATACACTGACATTTTCCATACAATAAAAAAGCCTCCTTTATCAGGAGGCTTGTATTCAAAAATATAGAATAAATAAAAAGAAATAACCTCCTTCAATCAGAGATCATAATAAAAGAAAAACCAGTTATTTCTAGATATTTTATTCACTAAATTAATTGTATAACAGAATATATTTATATTGCAATGAATCTTTAACATTTTTGCAAATTTTTTTTATTCTGGTAAAATCCTTTTTCAAAAGGATAAAGGTATGAGCACAGAAGTTTTTTGTGACACTACACAAGAATTGCCAACATATTTCCCCTTCGAAGGCAATGGAGTATTTGAGGCAGAAATACAGAATTCACTATCAGAAGAAGAAAGAAAACAAAGGATTACAGATAACATACAAATCATATTACGAGAACAATCATCTATAGGATTATTTAGGGCATCAGTAAAAGAACAATCCCACAAGGAAGGACACTACGATACATGTGCATGGGTAAGGGATAACTCCATATTAGGCATTGCACTATCAGATCCATATTTAAGAGATATCCTTGACCCTGAAATATACTATCAAGCAGTTGAAGCAAGTAGAAGAAATGCTAGGGTCATACTTGATATGTTTGCTAGTCCTAGGTGGCAAAAAGCTTTTAAGCAAAAAATATATCAAGCAAGAGATACAAATGGAATATTACATACTTATATAGAGCACCCTTCTGCAGCACCTGCGATACACATCAAAGAAGATACAACATACTGCAACTGGTTTGCCCAAAATCAACCTGACAGTCTAGGAACATTTATCATATTATTACATCAGTTAAGAAAATATCATAAATTTAATTTTGGAAAAGAAGGGCAATCGGCAGTAGATTCTACATTGTTATACTTGTCTAAAATACATATAGAAATGTTTAAATGTATAGGAATGTGGGAAGGGAGAGAAGTCTACTCCCCTACACCTACATCAACTATAGCTATTGTTGCAAGGGCACTAGAACTTGGGGTTGCACTCACACATGATTCAAGGCTAATATCACGTGTAAAAAAATCTGCATTTATGGCACGAGCTATGGCGGATAAACTCTATCCGGGAGAATCTACTGCCCCAGAAGGGCATTCAGGAGTAGATCTTGCTACATTAGTGTCAATGGGACTCAGAGCAATTGACCAAAACCCATTAAGATTCCTAACACGATCATACAGAGATTTATGGAGCATGCACCCACTTGGAATGAAAAGATACACAAATGATCATTTTTTCCGTGAAGGCAATGACAATGGACAAGAAGCTATATGGTTTTTTGCATTACCAATAAAGGCCACGCTTTTTTATCGCAGATCAATATATATGTACGAAAACGGTTCAGTTAAATTGGCAAGAAGGTATTTTGAAGCAGGAGAAAGAGAATTACAACAAGCGTTAAGTCTTATAAGAAAGTATGGAAAAGGCCCAGAACTTTTTCAAAAAAATCAAAATAATGTTTCATTAACTCCTAATATTAATGATCTTTTATGGTCTAGAGCCGAGGTCATCAGAGCCTTAGGAGTCAGTATACGAGCAAGAAGATTAATGTTAGTGTCATAAACTCATGCTTGCTATCAATAAATGGTAGTAGTAACATTAGCATAATGGGTATTATAAAAAATTACGATTCACTATGTACATCAGACAATAGGAAAATAGTGTTAGATTTAATTGAAGAGGGATTAAAGGAAACTTCTCCAGATATACTTATCAAAAAAATGGTAAATATAAATGGAGATACAATGACAATCCAGAATACGCAGATTAATTTAAATGAATATAAAAGGGTATTCCTTGTTGGATTCGGAAAAGGATCTTCCCTTATTTCACAACTAATCATTAACCTCATAGGAGAGGATAGAATTACTAAAGGCTTCATCATTGATCTTATCTCAAGACATTTTTCAGATAAAATCACATTTACAATAGGAGACCATCCTGTATCTTCTGAAAATAATTTTTTATTCACCGAAAATGTATTAAGAAGTACAGAAAATCTTACACGAGAGGATTTAGTAATAGTAATAACATGTGGAGGAGGTTCTTCTCTATTTGAACTTCCTGATAAAATAAATTTTGCAAGAAAGATAGAAATTGATAAAGCATTAATGAAAAGTGGAGCTGATATATATCAATTAAATACCATTAGAAAACATTTATCACAAGTCAAAGGAGGTGGGTTTGCAAAACACATATATCCTGCAAGAGTAGTTAACTTAATATTTTCTGATGTACTAGGAAATGACCTTTCCTTCATAGCATCAGGTCCAACTGTAATGGATAATACTACAATAGATGATGCGCTAGAATTAATTCAAAAATTTGACCTAGATAGACAATTTGAATTATCGAGAAAAGAATTAACAAAAACTCCAAAAGAAGAAAAATACTTTGAAAATGTATCAAATTTTTTAATTGAAGATAATATGGTCCCTTTATCTGCAATAAAGAGTATGGCAGAAAAAAAAGGTATTACAGTTTCAATTTTAACGGACAGATTGAAAGGAGAGGCTTCAACAATGGGAAGATATTTAATTGAAGAGACAAAATCAGGAACAATATTACTAGCAGGAGGAGAAACAGCTGTAACTGTAAGAGGTAATGGAATAGGAGGCAGAAATCAGGAGTTAGTACTAGGTTCTTTGCCACACCTTGATGAGAATACAGTAATTGCATCATTTGGCACAGACGGATGGGATAATTCTCCATATGATGGAGCAATTGCTGATTTATCAACATTCAATAAAGCTCAAAAACTAGATGTAAATCCACTATTATACTTAGAAAACAATGATAGTTATCATTTTTTTGAAAAAATTGGCGATGGTATAGACACAGGAAAATTAGAATCTAATGTTTCGGATATAATGATAGTATTAAAAAAGTAATCAACTAGAGTACGTTTTTTGAAAACCCAAACAAATACTATTATCTAATATGATTTCTAGAGAATTTCTTGACAACATAATAACATAGTGTTAACTTTATTCTTGATGATAAGTGATTTAAACGATCAGAAAATCAAATTCCTTGAAGAGAAATCAAACAAAGCAAGAGAGCTTGTTATAGAAATGCTTCTTCAGGCTGGGTCAGGTCATTCAGCAGGACCATTAGGAATGGCAGACATATTTACAACCTTATATTTCCATGTAATGAACCATATGCCAAAAAACCCAGAATGGGATGAAAGGGACAGACTCATTCTATCAAATGGGCATATATGCCCAATAAGATATACTGTTATGGCCCTTGCTGGGTATTTTCCAATAGAAGAATTAAAAACATTAAGAAAATTTGGATCCAGGCTACAAGGACATCCTCACAGAACTGCCCTTCCTGGACTTGAAACCACATCAGGACCATTAGGTGAAGGATTATCACAGGCTGCGGGTATGGCAATTGCACGAGATTTAGATAATAAAAAATATCATATATATACAATAGTATCTGATGGAGAATTTGAAGAAGGTAACAGTTGGGAGGCAATGATGTTTATCGGAAAAAATAAATTCCAAAATTTTACAGTAATAATGGATAGGAATAATATTCAAATTGATGGAAGGACTGAAGATATAATGCCACTAGAACCTCTTGTAGATAAATGTAAAGCATTTGGTCTACATACTATAGAAATTGATGGAAATAATATAAGAGAAATTAATGATGCTATTATGGAGGCAAAGGCAGTAACAGAAAAATCAACAATGATAATAGCAAATACTATTCCAGGAAAAGGAGTGGATTTTATGGAAGGAAATTACTTGTGGCATGGAAAACCTCCAAATCAAGATGAGGCAAAAAATGCACTACAACAGCTTAGAGTATTAGGCAATAAAATAGAACATTCAGATAATTAATTATGTTAAATCCAGATTTAAATTTAAATTCAAATATATTTAAAGAAGATGTTGAAAAAAAAGCAACAAGGGAGGGATATGGGGAAGGTTTGTTGGAACTTGGAGAAGAAAATCCAAATGTAATAGTATTAACTGCAGATCTTGCAGAATCAACAAAAGTAGACAAATTCGCTGCAAAATACCCTAATAGATTTATAGAATGTGGGGTGGCAGAACAAAATATGGTTGCAGTTGCATCTGGATTAGGGGTATCTGGAAAAATTCCATATGCATCATCATATGCAACATTTTCTCCAGGAAAAAATTGGGAAACATTCAGAACAACAGCAGTATACAATTTTTCAAATGTTAAACTTGCAGGACACCATAGCGGACTTATGACAGGTCCTGATGGTGCAACTCACCAAGCGACAGAGGATATAGCAATCACAAGATGTTTACCAACACTGAAGGTATTCTCCCCCACTGACTTCCTGGAAGCAAAAAGGATAACCAAAAAGGTTTCAGAATTTTATGGACCAGTATACATAAGACTTACAAGAGAGAAAACCCCTATGATTTTAACAGAGAATACTCCACAAGCTAATCTTGGTAGTAATCAAACATTCTGGGTTTCAGACAATCCTAAAGCAACAATATTTTCGACAGGATATATGGTATATTATGCCCTACTAGCAGCAGCAAAACTAAAAGATGATGGTATAAACATATATGTTGTCAATGTAAGTTCTATAAAGCCAACAGACACCAAAGACATTATTGAAAAAGCACAAGAGACAGGAGCGATAGTGTCCGTTGAAGACCATCAAGTTAATGGTGGTTTAGGCAGTATGTTATCAGAAGTACTTGCAAAAGAAAGACCTACTCCAATAGAAATGATAGGGATGCAAGATACATTTGGAGAATCTGGAAACATTACAGAATTACTAATAAAATACAAAATGGATACTGATAGTATAGTATCTGCAGTAAAAAAAGTTATAAGTAGAAAATGAATACAGATCAGATATTGAAAGAACTTAAAAATATAATACAAGGTGAGGTCTCGATAAGCACAGAAGATATTAACTCTCACAAAAGAGATGCAAGTATTTTTGAAATGACACCTCAAATAGTTGTATACCCTAAAGATACAAAAGATGTAGAAAATTTAGTGTTATTTGTAAATACGCATAAAAAAGAAATCCAAAATTTATCAATTACAGCTAGGGCAGCGGGAACAGACATGACAGGAGGAACATTAACAGACTCCATATCAATGGATGTTAAACATTTCAATAAAATTATAGAAATTAATCAACATAACCTATATACAATAGTAGAACCAGGTGTATATTATAGAGATTTTGAAAAACAGGTCGAAGCAATGAAGTTAGTATACCCTTCATACCCTGCTTCAAAAAATTTATGTACATTTGGAGGAATTGTAAATAATAATTCAGGAGGAGAACTGTCATTAAGATATGGAAAAACAGAAAAATATGTAAAAAGAGTAAATATGGTATTAAGAGATGGTAAGTTACATACATTTGAAAAAATTAGTAAGGATCAATTAAATGAAAAGATGAAACAAGATGATCTCGAAGGAGAAATATACAAAAGGATGTACAAGCTACTAGAAGATAACTATGACATTATAAAACAATCAACACCAACAGTTACAAAAAATTCTACAGGATACAATATATGGAATATGTGGGACAGGGAATATTTTGATATGTCTCAAGTATTTATAGGAGCACAAGGAACTCTAGGACTACTCACGGAAGCAAAAGTTGATATTGTACAAAGACAGGAAAAAAATGGGCTTTTAATCCTATTTTTAAAAGATTTTAACAATATTCCAGATATAGTAAACACAGTACTTTCATACAATCCAATTAGTTTCGAATCATTTGATAACTATACACTAAAACTTGCACTTAAATTCTTCGTATCATTTGCAAAACTCTTAGGAAAGAATGCAATATCAATGCCTATACAATTTTTTCCAGAATTTCTTCTCGTTGCACTAAGAGGGATGCCAAGACTTATATTGCTAGTTGAATTTGATGAAGATTCAGATACCCTTATAAATCAAAAAATATCTCACCTATCAGAAGACCTTAAAAAATATAAAAATTTATATTTTAAAAAGGCGCAAAATCAAGGAGAGATTAACAAATATTTTGCAATTAGAAGAGAAAGTTTCAATCTTTTGAGAAATAAAATAAAAAATCTAAAAGCGGCAAGTTTTATTGATGATATAATAGTACACCCAAAAGATCTTACAGAATTTCTACCTCAATTATATGAAATACTTGATAAAGAAAAGCTTATATATACTATAGCGGGACATATAGGCGATGGTAATTTTCATATCATACCTCTAATGGACTTAAAACAAAAATCTGAAAGAGATAAAATTTTTAGAATTGCAGATACAGTATTTGAACTAGTACTTAAATATAAAGGATCAATTTCAGCAGAACACAATGAAGGGCTTATTAGATCTCCATACACAAGGGAAATGTATGGAGATAAGATATATGAAATCTTTCAGGAAATTAAAAATATTTTTGATCCAGATAGAATCTTTAACCCATATAAAAAGACTGAAATAACAAAAGAATTTTCATATAAACACATTATACAAAATTACTAATTCATTCTTTATTGTATAATTAGTCCCTATGAGCTTAGCATATAATATGAGACCCAAGACTCTTGATGAGTTTGTAGGACAAGAACATTTAACCGGAAAAGGTAAAATTATAGAAAGAATAATAGAGACCAGAAATATATATTCAATGATATTTTGGGGTCCTCCTGGCAGTGGAAAAACAACACTTGCGCATATTATAGCCAACTCTGTTAATGCAGACTTTCATAAGCTGGAAGCAGTATCCGGAGGTAAAAAGATTTTTTTAGATATAGTTAAAATAGCACAAGAAAATAAGAATAAAAAAATACCTACAGTTCTATTCATAGATGAGATACACAGGTGGAATAAAGCGCAACAAGATACTCTACTTCCATATATAGAAAATGGTCTTATTACATTAATAGGAGCAACCACAGAAAACCCTTCATTTGAAATTACAAACGCCCTTAGATCTCGGGTGAAAATATTCATATTAAAAAATTTAGAAAATGAAGATTTAAGGAAAATATTACACAAAGCACTTACTGATAATAATAATGGTATAGGAAATAAAAAATTAAAAATAGATAGTGAAACGGAAGATTTTTTAATATCTTTATCCCAAGGAGATGCAAGAATAATGCTAAATGGAATTGAAATCGCGTCAGAAACTATATTGGGGAAATCACAGGAGATAACAAAAGAAATAATTAAGGAAGCCTTTCAAGCTAAATCTAATGGGCTTTATGATAAAAATACAGAGGAGCACCATAATATTATAAGTGCGTTTATAAAAAGCATGCGAGGATCTGACACGGATGCAGCGCTCTATTACATGATAAGAATGTTAGAAAATGGAGAAGATCCTAAATTCATTGCAAGAAGAATGATAATTTTTGCATCTGAGGATATAGGAATGGCAGATAGAGGAGCCCTAATTCAAGCAAACGAAGCGTTTGAAGCAGTTGAAAGAATTGGAATGCCAGAAGGATATCTTACCCTAACTCATGTAGTTATATATCTATCCAAAGCCCCTAAATCTAGGAAAGTTGCAAATGCCCTAGATAGGGCAAAAACATTATTTGCAGAATATCCCAATGAAAGCATTCCTTTACATCTACGAAACGCAACAACTAAATTTAATAAAAGTATAGGGTATGCCAAAAATTATACATGGTCAAAAAAGTATGTAGGACCTAAAAAGGAACTACCTTTTTTACCTGAGAAATTATCTGGAAAAAAAATATATGAAGAATAGAATTTATATTTTGTTTAATATATCAACTACAGAAGATAATGATTGATTAAGCGCAATAAGATCCTCGTCTGAAAGTATACTTAATTTATCTTGAATACTTTTTTTTAATTTTTTCATATGGTTATCTTTCATCATCCTTCCTTTTTTTGTTAACTTAACAAATTTTTCCCTTTTATCATTCTCAATAGTAATCTTCACAACAATATTGTCATGCTCTAATTTTGATATGTATTCTGTTACTGTAGGAACACTAATTTTTATTCTTGATGCAATATCAGATATACGAATCTCACCCTCATCACATATAATTCTAAATATTAATAATGAGAGTACAGAAACTCCAACTTCAGAATGTTGTTTTAAAAAATTTTTTTTAAATACAAACAAAAGATTTATTAATTGAGTAGATACATCATTAATCATTAGTTGTTCTCAAAGGTACTTCTTTGATAAAGAATATAAAAATAATTGACACAATTATAATAATTGAAGAGAAAAGCATTATATGAGAAATTGCACTAGTTAATGATGTATATACTGCATTTGTAATTTCAACTACAAAATTATGAAAAGCAGCAGGCACCCCCGATATATTAACATTTGAAAAATTACCCGTAGCAGAAGAAAATGAATTTTTTAAACCATCATATGCTGATGAAAGAAAAGAAGGTAATCCAGATGGCTTATTTTTAGCAAGGGCACTAATAAAGAAATTATTCATAAAAGATCCCATAATACTAAGACCTATAGCTGAAGCAATAGTTCTAAAAAGTTGCAATGTTCCAGTAACAACTCCAATTTGAGCTACAGGAAAAGCATTTTGAGCTACAATATTTAAAACAGGAAAGAAAATACCTAAACCAAGACCAGTAATAAGCATACTAACCATAGTTCCTAACATATTAGAAGACACCGTTATATGAGATAGCATATATATTCCCAATGAGGCAACTAAAACACCAATATATAGCATAAATTTATACTTTCCAGTTTTACTCATAATAATTCCACTTGTAATTGATGCAATCACAATTCCAATAGTCATTGGCGTTAGATATAAACCAGAAATTGTAGGAGATAATCCTCTTATATACTGGAAATATATAGGCAAAAATACAATTGCTCCATACATAGCAAATGAAGAAATAAATGCCAAAACTATCACTATTACAAAATTTTTATCAGAGAAAAGATGAGTTGGTAAAAGAGGGTGAACCCTTTTTACTTGAGAGATTATAAAGACAATAAGAAATATTACAAATACTAAAAACAATCCTATCTCTTGGAAAGAATTCCAAGCAAATGTAGTCCCTCCAAAAATAAACGCTGAAACTAAAGCAGAAGTTAATATTGTAAATAAAGTGATACCTAAATAATCAACAGATTCGTCTTTGTGCAACACAATATGTGGATATTCATTTGCTATAAGTAAAAATGCAACTATACCTATTGGCACATTAATATAAAATATCCAATGCCATGATACGTGCTCTGTAAGGTATCCTCCAATAAGAGGACCAACAACTGAAGCTATAGCAAACATGGAAGATAAAAGCCCCTGCCACTTTCCTCTTTCTCTAGGTGAAAATAAGTCACCTACAGAAGCAAAGGCAATAGAAGTCATGGCACCTGCTCCTATGCCTTGTATTGCCCTAAAAATAATAAGCTGTAATATACTACCTGAAAGGCCAGATAATATTGACCCTCCAACAAAAACAGCAATACCCATAAGGTATAAAGTCTTTCTGCCATATATATCTGAAAGTCTCCCTGCTATAAGAATAACAATTGTTGAAGTTAATATATATGCAGCATAAACCCAAGTTAATAAGTTAAAACCACCTAAACTCTTTAAAATATCAGGTAGCGCTGTAGCAACAATCGTTTGATCAAGGGCTGCCATAAAAATAGAAAGCATAATTGCCCCCATTAAAAAATACAATCTTGACGGATTTATATGTTCTCTAATCATAAATATTTTATTTAGGAATCCAAACTAGTTAGAAGAAAATGATACCAAAATGCTATCAGTTATGTCAATAGATTATGAAGATGTACTAGGTTTCCCTTTATATTCAATAACAATTAACTGATATTTTCTGTTATAAAGCCCTTTTACCTGAATCAAATCACCTGCACTCAGAGATGATATATTAACTTTACCTCCATTAGTACCCAATATGTCAAGTACACTACTTTTAGGGATATTAAAAGTATAATTATTAAAAACTTGAACAACAATATCTTTACTAGTTATGCTATCAATACTCCCGATAAACCTCACCATCATTCCATGAGAAATAACTGACCCCGATAGAAAACCTATTCTTCCACTTGTATTAACTGAAGGGTTTATATATCTAAACAGTCTTAAATGTGACCCTGCCGTAGCTCCAAGTACAAATGAAATCATAAGTAGAAGTGCTGCAATAACACCTGCAGCAAGTGATATTAAAATGATTTTACCTGTTTCCATAAATTAGAAATCCTATTTAAAATTAATAAAAAGATTACTATACCTAAGATACTAATAATAATAGAGATATCAACGTTATTTCCTACTTGAAACGCCATAATACCAACTATTCCAATGAAGATAGGAGCAATAAACCCATATAAAAATGGATAAATAACTTCATAAGTTCTTCTTTTATGCTGTATAGCAAAAAGAACCTTATCTTCAAAATCTGAAGATGTGCGAAATTTTATTAATTTGTCAAAAATTATTTTTAAGTTCATTCTTTAATATTCCCTTTGCCCTATTTAATCTTGTTTTTACTGTATTTATAGGCATTTTTAATATATCTGCTATTTCTTTATATTTAAATCCTTCCATGTAATATAAAAGAACAATATCCTTATATTTATTATCTAGTACATTTATTGCCTTTTGCACTATTTCATCATCCTCAAAATTATTACCTTGATTAGACTCTAATGACATATTATCGTAATCCAATCTAACCATTTTCTTTTGCTTTAATTTATTAAATACAGTATTTCTTGTAACTGTAAAAACCCATGTCACAAAAGAAGACTTTCTTTCATCATATAAATTTATCTTAAAATATACTTTAATAAATATATCCTGTAAAACATCCTCTGCATCTTGAGTATTAGATAAATATCTTAATATAAAATTAAACAATCTATCCTTATATTTCAGTACTATTTTATTAAAGCTCTCCTGATCTTTATTTTGTTTGAAATGAGCAATAACTTCCTCATCAGATATTTCAGCATTCATTAAAATCTAATATTTAACATATTATACACACATACAAGACTTTATGTTTCATTTATAACCTTTATTCTCAAGAACAAGCTGATATGCAGCATTTAGTTTTTTAAAACCAGAGTCATCTTGCCTTTTTGTAAAATCGGGATGCATTAACTTTGCTTTTTCCCTAAAAGCTTTTCTAATATCATCAATACTGTCATCTTTTGATATTCCTAAAATAGAATATGCTTCAGATAGTTCACTATTATTACCTGCAGAATAAGTATCAGATTCCTCATATCTCTTTTCTTCATAACTTCTAAAATTATTATAAAGATTAAACATAACTTCATTAGATAACTTTAATTTATCTCCAATATTTTGGGAAAACTCAATTAAAGAACCTGATTTTTTAAAAACTTTATATATATAATCATAGTTTGTCAGTATCAGTTCTTCTACCCTAGCATTGTCATCAATAACCTTCTTGATCTTAAAAATATACACGTTCAGATCTCTTATAAAGCTTAATCCACCTATACTTAATGCAATAATAATCCAAATATAATTATCAGATAAAAAAGTTGCCCAACCACCTACTGTCAAAAAAAGAGAGTTATTAAAAAGTTTCTGTAAAACAAAGTTTCTATATTTTTCTGATTCAAGCTTACTACCTTTCTTTGGGGCAAGATATAAAACAAATGAAAGAATAGTAGGAATCAGCGCAAGACAGAATCGAAATAAGAAATGTATTGAAGATAAACTAAGAATCATTTATAAAATTAATAAAAAATATATACCTCGATAAATTAGTATCTCCTTCTTTACTGACCTCGGTGGGATTCGAACCCGCGATTACCAGGATGAAAACCTGGTGTCCTAGACCACTAGACGACGAGGCCATGTCCTAAAAAGCATAGATGATTTTATCATATAATATAAAGAAAATCATAACTATGCAATATCCCAAAAGTATAATATATAAAAATCATTTGAGTTTTTAAAATTTTTAGGATAGAATGGGGGGTAAGTACAAATTTCCTAAAATTGGAATTCAAAAATAAGTTCTTCATGAAAAACCAAACTATCGAAATATCAACCAAGACAATATTAATTGTACTTGCTATTGTTGTTGGAATATACTTTTTAATTAAAATTGCTATTGTCTTAATCCTTATATTTCTTGCATTCATTATAATGTCTGCTATCTCTCCAACAATTTCCTGGATGACGAAAAAACATATTCCAAAAGGGTTATCTGTACTTATAAGCATATTATTTATAATTGCATTCTTTGCCGCATTCATAATTGTAGTCATTGCACCTATTGTTTCTCAAATAGGGTCAATCATGGGTTATCTATCTATAATACCAGGGAAAGTTGCGCATATATTTCCATTTTTAAAAGGAGTATTAGGAAACACAACAACAAAACTATCAAATTTCAATATATATAATTACTTATTTAATAACTATAACAATGTACTTTCAGGAATTCTAAATCTCTCAAAAACAGCAATAGGAATTATAGAGGGACTAGTATACTTTATATTTATTATTGTAATGGCAGTATATATGATACTTTATAAAGACCATTTCTATCAAACATCTCTCAATCTAGTTCCAAATAATCTTAAAAAGAGAGTCGAGATGATAATACACAGAATTGAATCTCAACTAGGTTTGTGGCTTAGGGGACAAATACTAATAAGTTTAATTATTGGATTTTTATTTTGGCTATACCTTACTATTTTAGGAGTACCATATGCATTACCATTGGCATTATTTGCTGCATTTTGCGAAGTAGTACCCTTTGTTGGACCAATCGTTTCTGGAGCGGCTGCAGTACTCACAACACTAATACTCTCACCTAGCCTATTTATATTTTCATTAATAGCTGTAATTGTCATACAACAGCTTGAAGCCAATTTTATAGCCCCAAAGATTATGCAGAAAGTAATAGGTATGAACCCATTAATAACAATTATCGGTATATTTATTGGATCAACTATTGGAGGATTAATAGGGGCAATAATAGTCATCCCGATTGTAAATGTATTACAACTATTAATTTATGACCTTTGGGGAAACGAATTAAAAAATGATAATTTATCTAAAAACAATTAACGGAATAAAAGTACAATGCTCCGAAAATGAAAATCAACTCTTGTATTTGAATACAGATTTGTCTGTACATAAAGTACTTGATAGATCTTTAAAAGAGATGAAGTATGTGATTCTAAATGAAAATTTACTTTATCCTGAACTATTCTATACAGAATACTGCCATATATATAAAAAATCTCATGGAGACACATTTACAAAACAAGAGGTCAGGCATGACATAACAATTATGACAGGAAACCTTGCAGGCATTGAATTTATGAAAACTTATGGACATTATCACAGCCTAATT
This sequence comes from bacterium, assembly GCA_027459825.1. GTDB lineage: Bacteria > Patescibacteriota > Dojkabacteria > JAKAPS01 > JAJZLI01 > JAJZLI01. Next base: position 3,255 of record DAIDGT010000013.1, on the reverse strand, counting down.
AACAGTGAATTCAATACAGCACCTGAAGTTATAGAGATACTACATGGAAATGGACTTATATTGCTCCAAAAACCAAGAAAAATTAAAGATAAGGCAAAAAACATAGAAGATATATATGACTTTTCATTTATAGATAATGTATATATATATAAAGTATCAAAAGGAGATACATTTATTGTCCCTCCAGGATATGGGCACATAATAATAAACCAAAAACCTTCCGTTTTGATATTTTCTAGCTTAATATCATCAAAGGCTCAAAGTTTATACAAAAACTTATTTAAATATAAAGGTGGAGCGTATTATGTCATTAAAAAGAATGCTAAACAAGTTTTTGTGCAAAACCCAAATTACAAAAATGTACCGAAATTACAAAAGAAGAAAAATACTTCAGCTTGGTCATATAACAAGATAATAGATAACAATCAACCTATATATACAAATTTCTTAGAAAATCCAAATAAATTCAGCTGGCTTAACAATCCAGATCAAATAAATTGGGAAAGATTTGCTTAAAGTGCCAGAAAAAGGACTCGAACCTTCACACTATTTCTAGCGCTAGCTCCTAAGGCTAGTGTGTCTACCAATTCCACCATTCTGGCAAGTATTAGGAGATTTTACAACTGTGACATATAATTTTCAACATTTGGAGCCCATGCGGGATTACCAGGATCATATGCTCCCTCCATATAATAAGGGGATTCATTTCCATAAGCATATGAAATCCCTTTTGCTACAGTATAAATAGCATCAGGCCATGAAGAAAAACCTGCAAAAGCCCCAAATTGCCCATTACTTCCACCTGTCCAACCCCAAGCATTATAAGATAGATTACCATAAACATCTTCGGGAATAACCCTACCAAACCCAGATTCTACACCAGAAATACCAACAAGCAACCTCCAATCTATTCCATATTGAGAAGATGCTTGCAATATATCTCCTGTATATGGAGCTAAAGGAGAATCACGACTAACCAAGAAATTATATAAAGTATTGAAATTAGGAAAAGAATGAGTCTGAGTAGAAACTTGGGCAGACACTTCATATTCTGAATAATTTGGAATTACTGCAGCCAATACACTGGTATGTAAATTAGAATTTTGTAAATTCACTCCAGCTATTTTATCAAGATTTGAAATACTATTATTTGTAATAACATATATATTTGCAGCAACAACACTCTTAGAAGGAAAAATCTTTCCCTCTACTTGAGAAATAAAATTCAAAGGTTTTGCTAATAATATGACAGAAATAAATATAACAAATACAAAACCTAAAGATAGATAGATTTTTAATTTTCGTTTAAATAAGAAATCAATAGCCTTATTTGATGCCTTTGTAAAATTATGGGTGAAATGATCTAAATTCTTTCCTTTAGGATCCAAAAAATTCATATAAATAAATATTAGAGCTTTAAAAAACAAAAGTCAAACCTATAATGCCATTTTGTTATAATGAAATATATGAAAGATAAAATAGAAATTGAAAGCTTTGTCAAACCCCCAATACTCACTGCCAAAGATTTACTAGGTCGGACACTTAGTACAAGGATAAATGATCAAATTACATCTGGGATAATAGTTGAAACTGAATTATACAGAGGTGGAAAAAGAGATAATGCTTCTCATGCACATTATTATAAAAATACAGACAGAACAAAGATTATGTTTGAAGAAGGAGGGTACTGTTACATATATCTAATTTATGGAATGTATTATCAACTTTGTATTACATCATCAAGAAAAGGGGAACCTGATGCAATACTGATAAGGGCCCTTGATCCAAAAGAAGGGGTGGATATTATGCAAAAAAGGAGAAAGACCGTTAATAATTTAACAAATGGTCCTGGCAGATTAACTCAAGCTCTTGGAATTGATAAATCTCTTTATGGTGAAAAAATTAACGGAGATAATATATGGATATCAAAAGAAAAAATAGCAGTGGGTGAAATAGTAAAAACGACAAGAATAGGAATTGGTTATGCAAGTTACTATGCCCAATCCCTCAAATGGAGATTCTATATAAAAAAGTCCGTTCGTTTCTAAAAAAGGAGATATTAGTAGAAATAAATAAGCAGAAGACGGGGCTCGAACCCGCGACAACTAGTTTGGAAAACTAGTACTCTACCAACTGAGTTACTTCTGCGCTATTTAAACATGGATTATACACTATTGGGAACAACTTACAAAAGGAGCATAAAGCTTTAGCTTAGACATAACGTAGTTAAAAATAGCACTCCTTTCTGTACCTTGAGGATAAAGTAATACAAGGTTAAAACTTTTACTGTAAAAACCAATTGAGGAAGCGTTTGATGTTTCTATCCCATTAAATCCATACAGGGTTATATTGTTCCCAGATACAGAGGATAAATCTTGACAACTTAAATATACATTAAGAGTAATAGAGTTACCATCAATACCATATGATGCAATTTCACTATTTGTAAGCTGAGCTACATTAATAGGTTTCCAATTTTTAGGATATGTTATCGAAAATGAAGAATTTCCATTATATTCACCAACAAAAGTAGTATATTCTATTGGGGTAAGCTTAGGAATAGATATTGGTTTAGATACATTAGGAGTATTATTAACATTACTTGCAGATATATTCTTTAAATATTGAGCATACTTAGTTGTAGTATACAAAACAACAATAAGGAAAAGCGCAAATATAATTATAAATAATAATTTTCTATTCATAAGTACTAACCTAAGAACATAATACCTCTTTTGAATTTAATTTTCTATACTATACTGTAAAATTTTTTGTACCGTGAAAAAAATATTATTATAGCAGCATTAAACCTATACCAATAGCTGTAAGTACACTTCCAGCAATTACAAAGAAGTTTATCGGTGAAGAACCAGCAGTTTGAGGAAGCACTGGTGTTGTTGGAGGTGTACTGGTTGTGATAACAGGAGGTATACAAACATCAGATACAGAAACTGTAGATTTTGTACCAATATTGGATCCACCAGAGGCATTAATTATCCATAACGTTACTGTATAACTATCTTTACCATTTCCATTTGTCCATATATATGAACCTTGAGAAACTGGAGTAGAAGGAATATCGGCAACAACTTGGTTTGTTGTAGTATCGGTAACCTTTCCTGATATATTATCATTATTTGTCACTCCTTGAGCTTGCCATGTAGTAACTAAATTATTAGTTGTATTATTAACACAAGATAAGGATACAGAAGATAACTGTACAGTAGGTACCTGACATGTAGATATATTAGCTGT
>DAIDGT010000012.1 GCA_027459825.1 bacterium | reverse complement strand
ATATAAGAAACGCTTAATAAGAACGATTCGTCGGCTTTTATATGGTCGTTCAATTGAGCGTTCAAATCTCTTTGCTTGTCTTTTTCTTTGGTTACAAAATTGTCATAGTTAGCGGCTGTAATACGCCCATCTAGGCGGTCTTGATACATTATGTCTATTCGTCTATCAATATCCTGAATTTGCTTCATAATGCCAGCGGAGGATTGTTTGTATAATTTCCGCTCATTCTCAACACTCTCGCTCAGTTTATCGAATACTCGTTTTTGAACATCGCTCGGCATTTGAAACGATTTGAATGCATTTATTATTTGATCGGAGACAATATCGTCTCGCATTCTTTCTGCTCCGCATTTTCCTTTGTATTGCGTGCAAGATAAATAAGTGTATGATTTGCCGCTTTTCTTTGTCTTCGTGTCAGCAGATATAGAACAGCCGCAATATTCGCATTTGATCAGTCCTCTAAATGCAAACGGCTTGCTGGCATATTTGTATTTTGTTTGTGATCTACCCGATCTAATCTCCGCACATTTCTCAAACAGTTCTTTCGAAATTAAAGGGTGGTATTTATGGCGATAAGTTTGACCTTTAACGATCATTTGCCCATAGTAAAACGGGTTTTTGAGTATCTTGTCTAAATGGCTCAAAACAAGTGACTGATGAGAGAGCTGGCTCGTCAATCCTTTTGCGGTTAGTTCTGCCAAGATCATTTCGAGCGACTTGCCTCCGCTTGCGTATGCCTCAAAAGCCCACACGATCAAGTGTGCTCTGCTTTCGTCTGGTGCAATATCCTTTTTACCGTCGGGCAAAAGTAATGTTCTGATAGCCAATCGGGGCGGCGTGCGGCCATTGACCGCTTTTGAGCTGTCTTTCCCTTGCTCTTTTCACATTATCGCTGATTGCGTCAGAATAATATTTTGCCAATCCCAAGCTCATACCAAAATGGAATTTTTCCGTTGCTGATATGCTGGAATTTACAATAAGATTGTCAGAAGCAAAGTGTAATTCTATGTTTCCGTTTGTTTCCATTTCGTAGAGAGCGGACACTCTTTTGTCAAAAACATTTCTTGAAAAACGATCAACTTTGTCAAAGCAAACGGCAATCTTTTCTTTTGTTGTTTTTAAATACTCAAGAATCCGATCAAACTCATCTCTTTTTGTTTTGTATGCCGATTCGTCGAAACTAAACTTTTTGACAATATCAAAATCTTTTCTTGAGCAATAATCTTCAAGACGCTTAATCTGGGCGGGCAAAGAATTGCCAGCTTCCATTTGATCTTCAGTTGAAACTCTTGCGAGTATTATTGCTTTCATTCTTTTACACTTCTAGTAATAAATTCCTAATCTTGTCGGGATTCTTTAGATCGTGTTCCCAAATCCGAATAACGGTCCAATTTTTTGAAGAGAGAATTTCGCCGACATCTCGATCTCTTTGAATGTTCTTTTCTATTCTTGCTTGCCAGTATTCATTCAGTTTTTCTTTCCAACTGTCATAGTTGTATCCGTGCCAAAAGTTACTATCCAAAAACACCGCTATTTTCTTGGTTTTGTTTGCTAAATCGGGATTTCCAAAGATTCCTTTTGGGTGTTTTCTGAAGCGTATTCCAGATTTTGAAATTATTTCAAATCCTTTAAGTTCAAATTTTGTGTTCTTTGAACGAATTTTTGACATAACCTCTTTCCGTCTTTCTTTAGTAAAAATGTCTTTGCTCATAAAACATTGTTGTCGTTAAAGTGTTTCAAAATTGCGTTAGTCAGTGCAATTGACAAGAAAGTAGGAACGGCATTACCAATCTGTAAATTTCGATCACTTCTTGAGCCATAAAATTGATAATCGTCTGGAAAACATTGGATTCTAGCCCCCTCTCTGGTGGTCAGTGGTCGGGGAGCTTTCGGATGAATACATCTCGAAGATGACGGTGTGCTTAGATTTCTTGTTATAGTCGTTGAGGGTCGCTCCCACCATAAACGGCAATAGGTGTTTTTGAATCCAGAAGTGGGCCTCAATTGTTCTGGTAAATCGTCTGGAGTTCCTCCGTCTGGCAAGAGTTCCATCATTTTTACTAATTTTTGATTATTCTTAGGCGAACTATGATCCATTAGTTTTTCTGGGGCATTTTTTCTCATCAGCTTTTGAAAATCATTCTTCGGTGATGAAGTGTATTCAAAACTTTCTTCGTCCGATTTAATGAAAGGCAAGTCACTGATTGCATTTTCAAGAGTAAGATATGGTTTTAGATCGGCTTTAAACAAATTCAAAGGGCTGTTTGGGTCGTAATGTGTAGGTTCTGGATAATTGAATTCCTTGTCTAACTTTGAGCCAATTATTACTACTCGTTCTCTCAACTGTGGTGCTCCATAATCGGCGGCATTCAGTAGTTTATATTTCACTTCGTAGCCAAGCGATTCAAACAATGAAATTATAGTTTTTAAGAGCTCGCCACCTTGCATTGAAAGAAGCCCCTTAACATTTTCAAACAAGAACAGCTTGGGGTTAAATTCTTTAAGCACCCTGTAATATTCTTGGAAGAGTTTTCCTCGCGGGTCGTCTATTAGCCTTTTCCCAACAGTAGAATATGCCTGACAAGGAGGGCCGCCAACGATTATGTCTATTTCGCTCGGGTTAATTCCGAGATCGTCCTCGATTTTTTGAGCGTTAAATTCTTTGATATCTTCGGCATACATCTTAGCGTTGGGATGGTTTAGCGAGTATGCCTTTGCCATATTTGGCAAAATTTCATTTGCCGCAACAATTTCAAAATTATCATTGTGTGCAAAGCCATAACTTAGACCGCCAACGCCAGAAAACAAATCAATCACCTTGAGTTTTTTATTTTTTGTTTCTTTTGCCATATTAGTTAAATTGAATGTCTTTATATTTGATGGGGCTTTCGGTAATTTTCCAAACAAAGTAATTTTGATCAATGTTAAAAACCGTTTGTCCTTCCATTTGTTGACGAGTTATCCAGTTGACACTGTTGTCTTCGATCTCATTTAACTTAATAAATGCCGCTTGCCCATTATATAAATCAAAATGAATGTCTATGGTGCTTAGTCCTAAATCACGAAAAACTCTTTTTGCCTCTAAAACTTTATGCTGTTTAATGTCGTTTATTCCCGTGAATCCAGTCTGCATTTCAATTCTTATTTTCTCATTCCCATTAACCTTTATCTCCAAATCGGCTTTAGGTGTTCTTTTGAATGTTTCAATTTTTTTTAAATCATCATCGCCGATAAGATCAATACTGGAAGTATCGACCTCGAAAATTAGCCCCAATGCCTTTAGGAAATAGTTTGAGAGAATAAAACCTCTCATCCACGAGTAATATACTTCTTCTGGTCGTCGTCCCTGATTGTTCAAAACTGGCAATATGTTATTGCTTTTCATTATCTCAAACGTATGGTCAACATTTTCATTTTTAAAAGAAACTAAGTCTGTTGTCTTTATTTCACTTGAAACTACATTATTGATTTTTTCAACAATCTCAAAAAGCCTGTTATTTAATAGATTTATGTAATTAAAATCTACCGTTGGGGTTATGTCCTTTGCTCCAAAGAAGTTTTTGACATCCGCCTGATTGGTAAATCCTAGCTTCTGCCGATACTCTCTAAAGTATTCAGTTGTGATCGTTATTTCTCTTGGCATTGTTATCCTTGTTTAATTGCTAATATAAATTTATCAAATTCAGATTTATTTATTCTAAAATCTTTACCTACTTTATATGCCGTCAACTTGCCAGCTTTGATATAGCGATAAATTGTCATCTTGGTAACTTTGAGAATTTTCGCTGTTTCTTCCACTGTTAAAAATTCATAGTTCATTATTTAACCTCCGATTGCTTAATTTAATTATACTTAACTATTGTTTACATCGCAAATCTTTAATTGCGGATAGTCTTTTATGTTGACTGGCTCAAATCTTTCAAGCTGTTTCCCGACCTGTATCAATGCTTCAAGTTTTGTTCTGTCTGGCGATAGTTTAACGCCCTTTAGCTGTGTTTTAATTCTATGCCAAGAGCGAATATTCGAATGTTTTTCGATAGCTTCCCTGAATCGTCGCATACCTCCCTCGCCAGAGCTAGCAATCCTGAATGCTTCTGTGTAGGCAAGAGCTTTCAGTAAGCTCAATTCTGGCTTTGCTTTGAAAACGCTGTCCAATAGTTTTACTGGGTCTTCAACATTGTGAACTGTAAAATCAAATTTACTGTCAAAGAGTTGCCATACGCCGATTAGAAGCTGTTTTGAAAACTCTTTTTTGAATAATGATTTGAATTTCAGATCACTTTCAAAGCCGTATTTTTCAAGCATTTGTTTCATTACCCGTTTTTGATTCAGCCCGTATTCGATTCTAAACACTTCAAGAGGGTCAAAAGCCATTCTGCCAAGTAGCGGAAGTTGAGCAGAATTGTCCTTTTCAATTGATCTTTTCTCGCCGTATTTCTTGGCTTGCTCTAAATCCTTTCTTTTATCGTAAAAACTTATTTCGTATGAATTGGCGTGGTAGGTGAGTGAATGTCCGTCGTTCCTAAAGTCTTTTTTAGTTTGGTCAATCTTTGCTGATATGTCGATTTTGTTTAGCTCGCTTATAATCATTGAGCTTGTCGTGTAGTCGGTAAAAATTATGTTTTTGCAATAATCGATTGAGGATATGTCTTATTTGGATTTTTTTGACAATCCTCAAGATTTGCCCAATGATAAATTTGCCGAAGACAACAAATCTCTAGAGTTAAACAAACAAATATTTATGGAAGAAAGCAATATCACGGTATGTACGATATCAAATGCAACAAGTAGATTCGAACTCATAAGGAGTAAGCATGTGCAGTCCCAAATGAGGTCTTTTAGTATGATAAAACATTACAAACTCATTTACCAGGAGTTGTGCTTGCCTCAGCTCTGAAAGGTCATACTTTCTCCATCCTAATCATTCTTTTCTTAGAGTTCTGTTAAAGGATTCGATGAACGACTGTTCATTCTTCTTGTAGGCACGAGATTCTCTGTACTCATCGGCATACTCATATACATGATCTCGAAACTCTCCCTTAAACTCAGGTCCTCCATCTGATTGCAAAAGAGTAACATGATTAAATACATCCATGTGTCTCTGCAAGGCAAGGTAGCCTTGCAGAGCAGTTAAATCTTCTACCATGACAACAGAGACTTTTCTGGTAAAGGTATTTATGCTGGTATGTGCGTATAGCTCTCCAAAGTCAACAGTATCGCATTGAATTACCTCTAAGGGCTTGTTTCCTTTAGGAGCTTCTCCATACTTCTTTTGTTTGTAGTGGGAAGATAGTTTGTATTTGTCCCGCAGTATTCGGTAAATGGAATCTACACTCAGGTGTATTCCATACTCATCCTCTAGGTAGTGTGCAATCTTTTGACCACAGCAATTTGCATACCTATGACGTATTTCATACACTAATAGCTTCACCTCTACCGATGTCTTTTCGTGATTACGAGGGCCTCTCTTTGCCTGATTGTACTCATGTATGGTTCTCTTTAATCCACGATAGCGGAATCGTTTAATCCATCGATAGATCGTTACTCTATCCCTATCTACTCGCAATGCTATCTCATTGGCGCTGTACCCCTCTCTCCAGAGTGTATATGCTATATGAAGTTTGATTGTGGTATCCATACAATTCAGTTGTTAGCTAATTTAGATTGCTATCGCAATCTAATTCTACCAACTTGTTGCATTTCTAATAATTATCCAGCGTATCAATTCTCAATTGCTTTAAGGTAAAGGCAATGATTGATATTCCTACTGAAATTATTGCAGAATTTATAGAACTCAAAGTCGGCTCTGTTCTTTATACAGACGAAGAATCTTTTACTTCTGAAGAGCCGCACAACCTAGTCATTTTAAATCACAATCCAATGACCGACGAAGTTTTGATTTTGGTTTGTGCAACTTCTGATGTAGCAAGCAGGGTCGACTGGATTAGAAGAAGTGGTTTTCCGAGCGAAACTCTAGTTATTGTTGACCAAAACGATTGTAGTTTTCTAAAGCGACAATCAGTGTTCAATTGCAATGATGTAATTAAAAGTTCGGTCGGGGTCGTGTGTGATAAATACAAAAATAAAAAGTTAAATTTTAAGGGTTGTGTCAGCGATGAAATTATCCAAAAAATGCAAGCTGGGGTAATTGCCAGCCCTCGTGTCGAGGAATCAATTAAAAAGCTAGACTTCTTCTCAGCGATAATTCCTTACCAAAATTTAGTATTTCTTGATAGTATTTTGTTCTAAACGCTTCAGCTAGCCCCTATATCAAAACAGATTTTACATTAGTTATTTGTATAAAACATTTTCATAGGTGTTATAATGAAAAATGCAAAGAAAATCAGATATAAACATACTTGAAAAGTATAACAAATTTGTAATCCTTATATCTTCCCCCGACGGAGATAGTATAGGATCATCAATAGTATTAAAACAATATCTAGAAGATCAAGGAAAAATTGCTGACATATATGCAGGATCAAAAATTAATAAAAGGTATTCATTTCTTCCTAACACAGATCAAATAAAGGCTACAGATACAACAAAAATTAATTACTTTGAATATGAAATCATTATAACAATAGATGCAGGTAACTTATCCCAACTGTATAACATGGACAAATATCCTAATTTTAGATTTCCTGAAAACATGGGAATGCTTTCTATAGACCACCATGAATCTAATCCTGGGTATGCTAGGTATAATATATATGACAAAGAAGCTTCTTCAACAGCGGAGATAATATATACACAAATATTAAAAGAATATCAATTAACAGATTCTCAAGCACAATTGTTATTTTTTGGAATTGTATCAGATACAGGTTTCTTTAGATGGGCTACTACATCAAAAACATTAAAGGTAGCATCAGAGCTAACAAAATATAATGTGGAATATGATAAATTATCAAGTATATACACATCCGATATAAATCAAAAGGATGCAGATGTATTTCAAGAGTTAATAAAAAGAACAAAATATCATAAAAGACCAAAATTTGTATACCTGTATGTATCCAAGAGAATTATGGAAAAATTAAAAATAAGAGAGGATGAATTACAGAACTACATTAACATATACAGATCTCACTTTCAAATATCACTATCAGATTATCCAATATATTTAATTATTACAGAAAAAAGAGATTTTTATATAATATCAATGAGGGGGAACCCCTATACTAACAATGTAAATTTTGCAAAATTTGCAGGACATTCAGATTTTGAAGGAGGCGGACATAAAAATGCAGCATCCTATTCTTCAAAAAAGAATATAAAGGAAATTATTAAAGACATATCGCTTCTAGTAAAACAATTTCAAGAAACAACAAAATAATAATTTTGTTCAAATTCGAATTTTTCAACAAGATTAAAAGATGCCAAAGATATGTAACTTTCAATTTCACCCTCTTGAAATTGATGTACATATCTAAAAGATTTTCCACCCTGCCATGGAATTAAGTAATCATTTTTCCTTCCTTTTATTGGATTGTATTTCTCTATATTCTTTATGTTCCAAATAGAGAAAATAAAAAATCCACCATCTTTCAATATTTTCTTTATGTAATGAAAAAAAACTTGACGAGTTTTTTCTTCAGAAATATGATGAAACATTGCAACTGCAACAACAATATCAAATAAACCCATGTTATCATACCAACCTTCTTTGGTAACATCTTTTAAATAAAACTTATATTGAGGAAAAGAATGCCTTGCAATATTTAAAAGTTTTGAAGAAAAATCAACTCCTGTATAGTGCATATCATTACCAAGTATTCTAGCGAATCTTCCGTTTCCACAACCAATATCCAAAATGCTATCGCCATCATTGATATACTTATCTTTAATATACAAAAAACTATCCCACACATTAGCGCGAGATAGCGAAAAATCTCTCGCATTTTCATTATAAAAATGCTTATTTATGTTGGAAATATCATCTTTAACCATAGTGTATAGTATAATACATATCATGGACAGAGAGAAAGTTAGTACAATAATAGCAAAGAAACTCACTGCAAAAAATTATAGTAACCCATTAGATATAATAAAAAAATACTCTAAATCGTATCAATTCTCAAGGGCAGAAATCATTAATACATATATAAATTACTGTAATGGTAATAATATTAGTGTAAATAAGTCTCTAATTGAAAAAATTAAATTAAAACCCACAAGGACAATTTCAGGAGTAGTACCTATAACTGTACTTACAAAACCTTTTCCTTGCCCAGGCAGATGTATTTTCTGTCCTAATGATGTAATGATGCCAAAAAGCTATCTTTCATTAGAACCTGGAGCACAAAGAGCATTAATGAATAAGTTTGACCCATATTTACAGGTGAAAAATAGATTACAAGCAATGCAAAACATTGGACATACAACAGAAAAATTAGAATTGCTCATTTTGGGAGGAACATGGAGTGTATACCCTCGTCCGTACCAAGAGTGGTTTATAAAAAGATGTATTCAAGCTATGAATGAGTTTGAATATAAAAAAGAAACAAAATATAAATATACAAAAAATAAAATTAATTTTGATACAACCTCTACAGAGACAGACCCACCAGAAAATTGGAACATAGATGAACTATTAAAAACACAGGATATCAATTCTACAGCAAGATACAGATGTATAGGAATAACACTAGAGACAAGACCGGACAGAATAACTGAAGGGGAAGCCATTCATTTAAGAAAAATAGGAGGAACCAGAATACAACTTGGGATACAAAGTACAGACGATTTAGTACTTGAAAAAAATAAAAGGGGAGAAACTTCAAAAAATCAAAAAAGAGCAATATCGATATTAAGGAGAACAGGATTTAAAATACAAATTCACTGGATGCCTAATCTGTATGGATCTTCTCCTAAAAAAGACAAGAAAGATATAAGGAGGATATATAAAGATGAAAACTATATGCCAGACGAAATAAAAATATATCCCTGTTCAATTATAGAAACAGCAGAGTTATATGATTACTGGAAAGCAAAAAAATATAATCCATATACAGAAGAGGAATTAATTGAAGTATTGATCTATGCAAAGTCTCACGTAAAAGAATTTTCAAGAATCAACAGACTTATCAGGGATATACCATCAACATATATAGTAGATGGAAATAAAAAAACAAATTTAAGACAAGTAATACAAGAAATCATGAAAAAAAGAGGAAAAGCATGTAGGTGTATTCGGTGTAATGAAATAAAAACTGAAACAATAAATAAAATCTACTCTGATATTTATAGATACAATACAAGTGTATCAATAGAGTATTTTCTTACATATAAATCTAATAAAAAAATATTAGGTTTTCTTAGATTATCTATACCTAAAGATTCAAAAGAGCATTTCATAGAAGAGTTGAGAAACTCTGCAATTATAAGAGAAGTACATGTGTACGGGAGATCACTTGCAATAGGGGAGAAGACAGGAGGGGCACAACATATAGGTCTAGGAACAAAATTGATAAAAAGGGCAGAGAGAATAGCAAAACAATATAAAATTAAAAAACTTGCAGTTATATCTTCGATAGGAACACGTGAATATTATAAAAAGAAAGGATTTGAACAAAAATCGCTATACCAAATCAAAGAAATTAAATAAATGGAAAATTTACAACAGGAAGAAATAAATCAAGGAAATGTAATCAGTTTAGAAGAATATATAGCATTAGAGCATATAAGGGAGGTACAACGTGCAATTGCAAAAGGAGATAAGGTTCCTTCAAATCCAGAAGTAAACCATTTTTTAATTTCAGATTATATATTTTTTCCATATGACCAAAGTGGTATCTCTCCAGATAGTATGCTAGAGATCCTACATTCAATAGCAACAGAAAGAAGTAGAAAAGAACAAGTGTATACACATGCGAGGACAAGAATACATGAGCATGATGATAGAACTCAAGAACTACTAACGAACTATGGTTTCCTTTATGACATAGACCCTACTTATATATTAGAAATACTTCAAAAATTAACAACTAGCCAACAACAGAGAATTGATCAAGACGTAATGAGTAGTTTAAGACATTATGTAGAAAGTATAAAAAAATATCTAAAAACGCTTATTGACAGAGAAATTTCTTTAACAAATCAAGAGGAAAAACAACTAATAATAAATATATATGTAGGGTTATCTCAAACAGGATATATAGAAAATGAAAGATCACCATATATTAAGTTAATACACAGAAGGTATAATGAGCAAACAAAACGACAAAGCAATAGCACTCTGTATGTATCTGATAAAACATATGAATCTATTAAAAGGAAATTTCCTATATCTCTAAGGTTAAGAAATAAAAAAGAGGTGCGAAGAGCATCTAGGTCTGACAGATATTTTTTTAGAAGCGCAGCATACTGTATTTCAGAAAATATAATGATGGTTGCACCCATAGACAGAATAGGGCTATATGTACAAATCTATAGTTGATATACTCTGATATATGGAAGGTGTTTTTACTGTATCGCAAATAAATAATAATATATCTAGGTTACTGGAAGAGAATTTTTATGATATTGGTATTGAAGGAGAAATATCTGACTACAAAGTGCAATCACAAGGATGGACATTTTTTTCACTCAAAGATAGTAAATCGATAATATCATGTGTAAATTTTGATAGAAATTTATTGAAATATAAGAATATTATCAAAGATGGAGTAAAGATTGTTGGATTTGGATACCTTACTATATATGAGAAGACTGGAAAATATCAGTTTTATGTAAAAGATTTGAAAGTTATCGGCAGTGGAGACATATACGCGCAAATAGAAATTACAAAACAAAAATTAAAAGAAGATGGACTATTTAGCATTGAAAAGAAAAAAAATATATTTTCTTTTCCATTAAACATAGGGGTTATTACGTCACTAGAAAAATCGTCTATGGCATACAAGGACTTTTGCAAAACAATGGAAGCAAGGTTCCCAATTGCAAACATATACTTATATGATGCTAATGTTCAAGGAAAAGAAGCAGAAAAAGAGATTATTCAAGGATTAGAATATTTTAACTCACAACAGGATATAGATGTTATCGTATTAACAAGGGGAGGAGGATCAATAGAAGATTTAATGCCATTTAATAGTGAATCTGTTGCAAGAGCAATTTTTAGTTCTAAAAAAATCACCGTATCAGCAATAGGACATGAAGGGGATACAACAATATCAGACCTTGTAGCGGATATAAGGGCATCAACACCAACTCAAGCAGCAATACTTGTATCTCCAGATAAAAAAGATTTAATGGAGAAATTAAATAGAGGCATGTCATATGCACAAAGAAGAATACAAGATATGATAGGACAAAAACAAACATCAATAGAAAACAATTATGAAAAAATAAAAGGAATACTAGATAAATTTTATCATAAAAAACAGCAAACTCTCTCTGAAGGAGCGTATATATTACAAAATAAATCAACAGAGGTAGTAAATACAGGAGAGATTACTTTAAAAGAATTCAAAAATAAAATATCAAAAATTTCATATGATATTGAATATAGATTAAAATACCTAAAAGGAAAATTTAAAATGTTTGAATTATTCTCTCCAGAGTATATACTTGGAAAAGGTTATTCAATAACATATAAGGATGGAAAGCTAATATCTTCTGTAAATGATGTTAGTCTTAATGATATATTACAATTACAATTTAAAGATGGGAACATTAAAAGTGAGGTAGTAGAAAAATGAAAAAAGAAATGACATTTACAACGGCATTTGAAAAGTTTGAAAAAATATTACAAGAACTTGATAGTGGAGAATTATCTCTCGAAGACACAATCAAGAAGATAGAGGAAGGAGCCTCTCTATATAAAATATGTTCAAGAATGCTATCAAAGGCAAAGAATACTATTAACACAGTTAATAAGAAACTTGAAGAAGAATAATTAACATATTTTGTATATTATAAAAAACAATGAAAAAGTTATTATTTGTTTTCATACTACCCATACTTCTAATGGCTGCTCTTATATCAACAGCAATCATTACTGTTAACAATATAAGAGACAATAATGTGGAAGTTTTATATTCACAATTTCATGGCACAAACCCTCAAATTACAACAATTAAGCCACCTATAGCATCAACAATCATCTATTCCTCAGAAGGAGACATTATAGGGAAAATATATGGCCAGGAAGAAAAAGCATATCAGTATGAAGAAAATCCATCTTTATATCAAGGGAAATCAATTTTATATCATCTAATTAACATACCTCCATATGCAGAAAATTCAAAAACCCTTGCCCTAGCAATTACACTCAAGGATCAAATACTTCATATACTATTTCAGATGGGGGCAATAACTCAATCAGACTTAAAGGCGGAAAAACTAAATACGGAGACTCCATACTTTGAGGTAGATCAGGATTCATATTTTACAGAGTATGTGATAAACCAATTAATGGCTAAATATAGTAATTATGTTTTAGCTGGAGGGTTAAAAGTATATACAACTGTCAATACACAATTAGATGATATGGCTCAACAAGTGGTCTCTCAGGATTATCAATCATATATTGCGCCAGTAGGAGGAGATAGCGCTGCACTTGTTGCAGATAATCCTACAAATGGATATATACTTGCAATGATAGGAGGACCATCATACCAGACACAACAACTGAATATGGCAGATATTCCAAGACAACAAGGATCAGCTATGAAACCTCTTATATATGTTAAAGCATTTGAAATGGGTTATTCCCCAGATACAATGATAGATGATTCTCCAATATGTTATGGGAATTACTGTCCAGTTGATTATGAAGGATATACAGTAGGATGGGTATCCATTGACAGGGCAATAAATCAATCAATAAATATACCCGCTATAAAGATGTTGGCAGCAATCGGATACCAAAATGGAATTGATACCCTTGAAGCAGAAGGTTTAAAGCTTGATCCCAATACATATTATGGATTACCAATAGTACTAGGAGATGCAGGATTAACTTTAACAAACATGGTTGGAGCATATAATTCACTTGCTAATGGCGGATATTATGCGCAATCAACTCCGTTTGAAAAAATAGTTGGATCTAGTGGCACAATTATTTTAAATAATACCAAACTACAACAGAAACGTATTCTTGATGCAAATGCAGTTGCAGAAATGGAACAAGTATTAGGAGATACATCACTAAAATCACCCATGTATGGATCAGCAACATATTATTATTCTGTTCAAGGTAGAGAATATGGATCTAAAGACGGAACAAGTAATGGACCAAAAGATATAACTGACTATATGTTTATTCCTCAATTATCTGTTGGGGGGTGGGCAGGAAACACGAATGATACCAACATGAGCCAAGCTGCTGTAGGAGCATTTCAGGCAGGGCCTATGGTACATGATTTTATAATGAACTATATACAGATGGAAAATTTACCTGTAGAAAATTTTCCAACACCAACGTATCCTACATTAAATTCCACAACATCATCTATCCCTTAGAAGAAAAAGCATGAGAGTACACTAGATTTTTTGAAATATAAATATTTGCGCCATCAAAACTCTTTCTGTAAATATAATATTTAGCTATGTAATGAAATAAATTAGGAAAATTATAACCGTCAGAGTATGTAACTATAATTACAGGATTTACACTCTTTATAGTGTTAAAATTAAGAGTATTAAAACTTGAAGGAGGATAAGGAGAAGCAAAGTCAGCAACAAGTTTTGCTGCAGGATAACTACCAGTAATATAATACATCCATGGAAAATTTCCCCAAATAAAAATAGGTTTATCCTTCACATTATAAACAGACAAAATGGAAGATGATATTTTATATATTACATCCGAACTAATAGAGTGTTTTTCATATCCCACATTAGTATTATACTGAAAATACGATGTTGAAAAATATTGAGATCTATCTATATATCCAAAGGCAAAAGATAAAAAATTAGAATAATATGTATAATTTTTTACAAATTGTGATTTAACCTGTCCTATATTTTCAGTTCTAAAAAAATAAAGGCCCATAAAGTATAAAAGTACACAAAAAATAACAAAAATACTCAACCTTGCAATAAATTTAATTTTATATGGAATCAATACTACATAGGCAAATAAAATAGACAGTGAGGAGGAAGTAAGAATAAGGTAATGCAGATATGGCCTTCCTGAAAATAAGGTTCCAAAATATTCAAAAATAAACCACAGGAATATCAGTGTAATATTTTCATATATATATTTTCTTTTGTATAAAAAGAATAAAATCCCTAATAATACTATTAATGCTATAAAATTAATTATTACATATCTATACCCTGCAGTATCACTACCAACATATCCAACATTACCAATAAACATAGCAGAGAATGCAGTATAAAAATTAAGGATCAGAAGTTCCCAAATTAAGAATATTCCAATTGGAGTAATAAGACCTAATACGTAAATTATTGAGTATTTTATAAATTTTATAAATCCATATAAAAATAGAAATGCAATACATAAAAACCCTCCATCAAAAATGATTGTAAATTTAAACAAAAATCCTATTCCTAAAATAAGCCCTGCCAGATATATAACAAACGGATATAAATTCTCTTTATTATTTAATATAAGATATACGGAATAAAGAGCAAAAGGCAGAATAAAATTTTCAACGTTAGAAAGATTTCCCGCAAAAACAGTACTCCCTATAAGAAAGGCAAAGATAAAAGATGAAATATACGAAAATAATTCGTTTGAAAATAATTTTTTTGTAATTTTGAAAATAAGATATAAACTTATTATACCTGCAACAATAGATAATGATTGCACTAAAAAATTTAAATCTATATGCAATCTCTCTAATATGGCATATAAGTAGTATATACCTGGTGTCTTATTATCATAAAGATTTTTGTAAAGTATAAGCCCGTGGTTTAATCCTTCCCCAATAGCGGCATAAATACCGTTATCCACATAATAATAAGGATCGAAAAAGGTTGGGATTCTAAAAAGTAAAAAAAATGCATATGGAGATAAATACAATAACCATTTTTTCATAAGTAGGATGTTATATTAATACTTGGTATAAAACAAGAAGGGAGCCCCAATGTGGCTCCCTAGGATAAAGGTTAAACTCTGAACTTTCCGAAGTATTATCTTCTTCATGTCTTCATTATCCTACCTCAAAATGAAAATATCATTAAAAGAAATAATTGACAGATATAAAACTTTGAATTAATATAGCCTTATAAATTTTATGAATGTTATTAAGAATTTAATTTTAGGTTCAGGCCCTGCAGGTCTTACTGCGGCAATATATTCATCTAGATCTAACCTTGAACCTGTTCTGTTATCAGGAAAAGAGCCAGGAGGGCAATTAACAATAACCTCTTTAGTAGAAAATTTCCCAGGATTTGAAAATGGTATATTAGGGCCAAAACTTATGAACAGCATGAGGCAACAAGCCATCAATGTTGGAACAAAAATTATTGATGATATCGCAACTTCTGTAGACTTTTCAAAAAAACCATTTGTTGTATCAACTGAAAGAAATGGGGACTTGTATGCCAACACAATAATTATCTCAACTGGAGCATCTGCAAAATGGCTAGGGCTTGATGGAGAAAAGAGGCTTATGGGAAAGGGAGTATCCGGATGTGCTACTTGTGATGGAGCATTTTTTAAAGAAAAAACTGTAGCAGTCGTAGGAGGAGGAGACAGTGCAATGGAAGATTCTTTATTTGTTTCTAAGTTTGCGTCAAAAGTATATTTAATTCATAGAAGAGATGAATTTAGGGCATCACGAGTAATGCAAGATAGGGTAAGGAATAACCAAAAGATAGAGATTCTCTTTAATAGTGAAGTCAAAGACATAAAAGGAGAAGATAAGGTAGTTTCTATTGATATATTAAATAATAAAACTGGAGAAAATAAAAATATAGCAATTGATGGAATATTTATTGCAATTGGGCATTTACCGAATACATCAATATTTAAAGGACAACTTGATATTGACGATAATGGATATATAAAAGTACATGATTTTACAAAAACAAATATCCCAGGAGTATTTGCGGCAGGGGATGTATCAGACCCTAAATATAAACAAGCAATATCATCTGCAGGAATGGGATGTATTGCATCAATCGATTCTCTTCATTTTCTAGAAGATAATAACTTTATACAATAACTTGAAAATAGTAGATTATTACTATATTATTTCGTTATGAGTAATGAAGAAGTGCCAACTAATGGACATAGCATATTGGAACAAGTTATCGAAACTCACCTAACACCAGAACCAGAAATTACAAGAATAGAAACACCACAAAGATTTTTAAATCAAGTAAAATGTCAATTTGCCACAGGTGAATATTTTGATCCAGGAGAAATCCTCAGGGTTGATATGGTATCGCTTCCATTTGATTTTATAAATCCAACGGTGACAGTTTTGGATAAAAATAGTATTGGGCATTATTTACAAATGGCTAAATCTATGTTTAACATTTTTGGCATAAATATTTTTAGCTTAAAAGTACCAATACAGGTGGAAACAGAGGATAATGAATTTCAATATACACCTCCGTCTGTAGCAAAATTTTTATCTCCAAATGGTGGTGATCTATTAGTTTCCCTCGATCAAGGCAATCACCTGAGCACACAAACTGTTTATGCTGCAAGAAAGATGCACGAAATGAATAACCAACAATTTTCTGGAAGTATAACTGTTGCATTAATTACGCCAATACACAAAGTTCCTCGTATTAAGCAAAGTGTTTTTGAATGGGAACATGTAACTGTATCAGATAAACCTGTTAGGATAATATAACTATTACATTTTTTTCTTTTTATCTTTATCTTCAAATCTTCTTTCAGATTCTCGTCTTGAAATTGGATGGAAATTTGAATCAAATTTCATTCCTCCAAAAAGTCCAGGAAATCTTTCTCTAGCTAGTAAATAAATTTGCTCCATAATTTTTTTATAATGCATACGCCCTTGAGGCCCAGACCTAAGTTCTCCAATCCAATGTATTTGTCTTAAAGAGGTCTGGAGAACAAATTGTTGTAAATAAGCAAAAGGAACCACATATTGAGCTACATCTCTTCCTAAATTGAAAGCAATATCTAAATATAAATTATGTGCACTAGCTATTGCATCTCTAATTTCACCAACTCTGCTAAAATTACGAAGATCTTTTTCAAGTAAATAACCATGCTCCGTTGTAAATGGTTGATGGTACCAATCAACATACCTATGCCTTAAAAGATCTCTAAGATCACCCCCCATAC
The DNA here is from genome assembly GCA_027459825.1 of bacterium. Lineage (GTDB taxonomy): Bacteria > Patescibacteriota > Dojkabacteria > JAKAPS01 > JAJZLI01 > JAJZLI01. The sequence goes on along the minus strand of DAIDGT010000012.1, from coordinate 5,985 downwards.
ACAAACCTTCAAAAATAAAGCTAACAAGTTCAAATTCTCTAGGAACTTCTCTCATTCTAACAGACTGCCTAGTAACTTCTGGCAAATCCTGTTCTCTTACTTTCCATAGTGTATCAAAATATTTTTTTCTTTCTTTTCTTGATAAAGATTTTGCTTTATTTAAAGCATCTTTAAATGAAGCAGTACCTTTAGAAAACATTAACGCTGCTAGAACCAAATTTTCACCACCTCTTGCAGGATTTGTGGATATTAAATCTACAAAATTATCATCAGAAGAAAATTCACTCACCTGAGAAACCTCTCCGCCTGCTAACCTAACATTATCTTTATACAAATCTACACCAGCTTGATATGATCTTTCCAGATTACCTCTTTCATTTTCAATATGAGAAAGCAAAGAAGGAGCAAAATTGTGAAGTTCTCTATACAACGCTCGCCCAACAGATCTCACCTCTATCAGAGGAGAAGAAACCATAATATTAATCATCATGCCATAAGTTCTAGCGTTTGCATATAACCCTGCATTTGTTTTAGATGATTGCGTAAGAAGAGACCTGAGATCATCCAATGCCCTAGCTCTTCTACTATTACGAAAAGAAGTTTTAGTTTCTGGCCTACCTAATAAATCAACACCTATAGGATATAATTTTTCTATATATGAAGTATAATCACCTTCAAGACTTGCATACAAATCATATAACCTATCATTTACACTTATAAACCTTTCCTCAAATTCTGTACCAACAACTTCTGGAGGAATAAAATAATTATACTTTCCTCTTACATCTTTTTCTGAGAAAGAAACATACCTAGAAGATTTAGATATATGAGGCAAGTTTAACAGCTTTATATAATCCATCACCATTTGGGATACACCTTCAATACCAACATGAAAACCCGCCTGCTCTGCAATAGAATGATCTCCAAAGAGACCTAACCATCTCTCATAAAATTGTCTTCCCTTTTCAGTATTTGCAATATCATGGGTACTATACCCAAGTGATATTTGTTTGATAACACTAGCAAAACGAGATTTAGTACTACTAACTATTTTCTGACCACTTTCTGGAAGAGTACCTAATTCTTCTGTGACTACAACTTCTTCAATATCAGAATGTAAAATAGGTAAGGCAAAATTATCCAAAAATGTTCTCCTCATACTTTTAGTAGATCGACTATATAAAGATGAAAGTGAACCAATTACTTCCTCTGGTAAGTTGTAGATAACAAATACGGGTTGATCCACATTAGAAAAAAAACATTTAAGAATTTGAGTTTCTTCTTCTGTAAACTGTTCTGAGAGGTAACCTTCCTGCGAAAAAGGTTCCTTCATAGTCAGTTCATACCGAGAGCTTTTAATTGATTCCATTATATTTTATATGAAAAAGCTTAATGAGGCAGAAATGATATTACTACTAAGATGATATCATATACAAAAAAAAATAGATAAAGGTGTTAATTACAAGTTAATAGAGGTAGTAATGTAAAACACATTGATATCTTTTATGGATTATGGTAAATGGAAAAGTTATGAATGATGAAACAAAACAGTACACAAACGAATGGTTACACTTTCCAATAAAAGGTATAGAACCGATAGAAGAATTAGAAATTATAGAAATAGGAGATGAAGCAAATTTGCAAGAACTGGCAAGAGACATTAGGGTAAAAGGCGATCCAGATTTTAAAATCTATGCTCAGTCTCCAATAGAAGTAAAAGAATTGCGTATAGATAATATAAGCCCCATGACACTTTACGTTTTAACAGGAGGACTTATCCAACAACACAGGTTTGTTAAGACACTTAAAGAAAAACATAATATAGACTACTTTAGACATAAAGGGTCAATTAAATATAATCAATCTGGGAGTGTTTGTAAAATTTCTCCTCCTGTAGTTGAAAGGTATACAGAGGAAGATGGTACCACACATTATGGACTCATTGATGGGACACATAGGGTGGTAACAGCAAAACAACTAGGAGAAGAATACCTTGTATGTATAGTAATATCAAACCCACTACTCCCACCATATGCAATACCAAATAGATGGGACGAAGTTATTCTAAGAGAAGATACACCACCTACAAACCAAAAAAAGAAATTCAGAAACCTGAATATGGTACAATGGCCAGAAGGGTTAATAATCAGACCAGATGTAGACCCTAGATATTATTTATATAGAGATTATTCAATGTTGGGATCATATGGAATTCGATGAAAACAACACCACAATGAACAATTTAAAAGATCAAATTAGTACAACACTTGAAATATTAGGTTTAAAAATAAGCCCCAGTCATGACGCCAACCATACACAAAGAGTACTAGATTTTGCATATAATCTTCAACAAATTCATGGAGGAGATATTGAAATAATTACTGCGGCATGTCTTTTGCACGATTTAGGAAGAAGCAATAGCCAACAACACGGAGAAACAAGTAGAAAAGCGTCAGTGAGTATAGCCCAATTAGTATTACAGAGGGTACATTTTCCAACAGATAAAATTGATAGGGTACTGCAATGCATTCTTGAACATGATCAACCAGAAAGAGAACCTCAGACAATTGAAGCAAAAATATTAAAGGATTCTGATTTTTTAGATGGATTTGGTGCCACAGGAATAATAAGGATTGCCCTATGGACCGGTGAGTCACAAGGAACATATGAGGATATACGAAGAAGATTACAAAAAATGAGACAAAGAATTAAGGGTCTATGCTATCCAGAAAGTAAACAGTATGCAATAGAACAATATGTTAGTATAGCGCCACTCATTTCACAATTAGAGACTCAACATCCTGAAATTCAACAAATAAAAGGTCAATATATAGTTATCGAAGGCATAAGCGGAGCGGGAAAAAGCACTCAAACACAAAGGCTTATGACATATCTTCAATCACAAGGAAAGGATGTATCATTCTTCCAAGAACCTTCTTCAGGATATAAAACAATTCAATCAGTATTCCAAGGAAAAAGAGATACAATCTCTCGCATGTTAACCTTTTTTATAGACAGAGCAGTAAATTTAATACCAACATTAAATGAACAACTACAACAAGGAAATACTATTGTCTCTGATAGAAGTTTTTTAAGCACCATGGTATATCAAGCCAATGGCGGTAAGTTATCTCCAGAGGAGATTGCATATGTACATAAAGTAATAGGACAACCATTACCTACACACATTATAATATTAGACATAGATCCACAAACTGCATATACAAGGATTATGGACAGATCAAATAAGAATAGAAGAAAATTGGGAGAAAATGAAACTCCAGAAAAGTTAGCTTGGGCAAGACAGGCATTTTTAGATCTTGAAAGAGTATTTCCTAATATAAATGTCATAAACGTCAATGGAAAAAATGAAGGTCAGATTTGCAATGAAATACAAAAGATAGTCAACTCATAATATAATGTTATTATGAAAATCAATAAAAAGACTTATGTAAAAAATATAATAAAAAGGCTATCTCTTATTTATCCAAATGCAAAAATTACTCTTAAATTTTCTAGTCCATTTGAACTTGTGATAGCAACTATACTGGCAGCACAATGTACAGACAAGAGAGTTAATATAGTTACAGAAAAACTTTTTAAAAAGTATAAAACACCAAAAGACTACATCAAAACACCATTGCAAGAAATTGAACATGATATAAAATCAACCGGTTTTTTTAGAAACAAGGCAAAACATATAAAGGAATTAGCAATAAAAATAGTTAATGATTATGAAGATAAAGTACCTGATAGTATAAAAGAGTTAACTCAATTACCTGGAGTTGGTAGAAAAACAGCCAATGTAGTTATATCAAATTGTTTTTATAGAAATGAAGGGGTCATAGTTGATACACACATGATAAGAATAGCCCAATTACTTGGACTTACTTACGAAAAAGATGCAGTAAAGATTGAGAAAGAATTAAATGAGCTTATGGAACCAAAAGATTATTTATATTTTTCTAATCTTATAATTGCCCTAGGTAGAAACATTTGTATAGCAAGAAGACCAAAATGTGAAATATGCCCATTGAACAATATTTGTCCTTCCTCTAGAATATAAATATGCTAGAGGAATATAAAAGTAAAAGAGATTTTTCAAAAACTCCAGAACCGTCAGATAATCAATCACAAAAATTAAGTAATGGTTTAATTTACTCCATACAAGAACACCACGCATCTCATCTTCATTATGATTTGAGATTAGAAAATAATGGGGTTCTCAAAAGTTGGGCTATAACAAAAATTCCAATTAATAAACAAGGAACCAAAAGGCTAGCAATACAAACAGAAGATCACCCATTATCTTACTATAACTTTGAGGGGAATATCCCAGAGGGAGAGTATGGCGCAGGAATTGTAAAGATTTGGGATATAGGAACATACAAACTTAAAGAGCAGAAACCAATGTTAATTAAAATTGAAATTGCAGGGAAAATGTTAATTGGAACATTCATACTTTTAAGAATAAAAAATAACCCTAAAAATTGGTTATTTTTCAAAATGTGAAATTTTAAGTTAGAGAGTTTCTAGGTGCTACAAGAGAAGGAGTTAACCCAATGAGAGCAACAGAAAACCCTAGTAGATAACCAAAACTCCCAATTAGACTAATAATTATATTGTGAGGGAAAGCTTCAGCTGTTATTACAGTAAGAGCCCCAGTGCCAAGACCAAGAGCAACAAATAAAGCTTTTCTTTTTGCTAAAGCGTTTGCCCTAACCTTATATGTAACTATAGAATACACAATTACAAGTGTTAAATAAATTACTGCTGAGACTATTACATGAAACATAAAGGGAGGAGTAAAAAAATTGTTTGTATAAGATATTATATGAAGCTTGAAATATACATCAGGGGTGACAGGGTAGATTAAGAGTAAACCATCTTCAATCAAAAATAACAAGACATTTGCAAGGACAATAAAAGAAATTGCATTAACATCTAAATTAACATAAAAAGAAATAGCACTAACAAATAAATAACCATTAGCAATAGCATAAAAAATATTTGCCGCAGCAAGAAAGTATATGTAAAAATGCTGCAATATCATCCCAAGAGCAATTAATGAAGTATCAAAAGCGAAGGCTATAAATACTATTCCAAAACAAAAACTTACAATATCGTGGTTTCTTCTATTCAAGATTACAATTCGTATACCCAAAAAGGATATTACTGCAGCGGAGAGAAATAGCGCAAGAATAGTAAACATAACATCATTATATAGTATTAAAAGTACTATTGAAATATATATATTTAATAATGTAGAATGTGTAAATTGATTATGAATAAAATGATACAAGTTGAAAATTTGAAAAAGAGATATGGGGAAGTTAAAGCTGTCGACGGAGTATCGTTTACGGTAAATAAAGGAGAAGTTTTTGGTCTTTTAGGTCCAAATGGGGCAGGAAAAACTACAACAGTAGAGATGATAGAAGGATTAAAGAAAATGGATGAAGGAGAAGTTTTACTTGATGGGCTTAATATAAAAACAGATTATCCAAAAATAAAACAATTTATAGGCGTACAACTTCAATCAAATAATTTCTTTGATTTTTTAACACTAAGTGAAATTCTTTCACTATTTGGAAAGTTCTATAATGCAGACATAAATCCTGCAGATTTCTTAAACAGGGTTGATTTATTTGAAAAGCATAATGTTTTTTATAAAAATCTCTCTGGGGGACAAAAACAAAGATTTTCTATTGCCATAACATTATTAAATAACCCTAAAATCTTATTTCTAGATGAACCAACAACAGGTTTGGATCCACAATCACGACGAAATTTATGGGAATTAATAGAAAGTTTAAAAAAAGAAGGTAAAACAATTCTTTTAACTACTCATTTTATGGATGAGGCAGAATACTTAGCAGATAGGGTTGCAATTATGGATCAGGGAAAAATTATTTCAACAGATTCTCCTAAAAACCTTATAAATCAACTTATCAACAAAGGGTTCAAAAAGAAAATAGTTACGGACAG
>DAIDGT010000011.1 GCA_027459825.1 bacterium | reverse complement strand
CTACTATAGTTAGATAAATATATTAAATAAATATAATTATTAATATATTTGAACAATTTAATCGATTCAATAATAAAATATTTAATATATTTAATTAAATTAAATATATTATTAATTAAATAAATTTAATATATTTATCTAACTATAGTTATATTTAACTTATAATTAAATATATAACAAACAATACATACCGGAAGAGGGAATCGAACCCTCACGAAGTCAAACTTCGCAGGATTTTGAGTCCTGTGCGTCTACCTATTCCGCCATCCCGGTAACTAAATATAGAATATATTACTTTTTGGTAATCTCATCAACAATATTTCTAGGAACCTGCATATATTCAAAAAATTCCATCATAGAAACTGCACGTCCAGAAGACATAGACCTTAACTCCGTAGTAAAACCAAACATGTTTGCAAGAGGAACATGTGCTAATATAACTCGTGCATTTCCTCTCATATCAACTCCTAAAATAAGCCCTCTTTTACTCGTAAGAGCACCAGTAATAGCTCCCATAAATTCATCAGGAGTAACAACTTCAACTTTCATTATTGGTTCCAACAATATAGGATCAGCACTCTTCATTGCATCTTTAAAAGCCATAGACCCTGCTATTTTAAAAGCCATTTCAGAAGAATCCACTTCATGAAAAGAACCATCATATACAATTGCTTTTATATCAATTACAGGATATCCAGCAACTACACCACTATTTAATGATTCTTCTATTCCTTTTTCTACTGCAGGAATATATTCAGAAGGAATTACACCACTTTTAATTTCACTTTTAAATTCAAAACCCTCACCTCTTTCTCGTGGTTCCAATCTAATATAACAGTGACCATATTGTCCTCTACCACCAGATTGCTTAATATATTTTCCTTCTGCACTTGCAGTTTTCGTAATTGTCTCTCTATATGCAACTTGCGGTTGGCCTACATTTGCTTCTATACCAAATTCTCTTTTCATTCGATCTACAATAATTTCTAAATGAAGCTCCCCCATACCTGAGATCAACATTTGCCCTGTTTCTATATCAGATTTTACCTTAAAAGTAGGATCCTCTTCAGATAATTTATGAATTGCAACAGACATCTTCTCTTGATCGGCTTTAGTTTTTGGTTCTATAGCAATTGATACAACAGGTTCAGGAAAAGAAATGCTTTCTAATATAATAGGTTTATTCTCAGCAGTTAATGTATCTCCAGTAGTGGTGTCTTTAAGTCCAACTAAAGCACCAATATCCCCTGCAGAAAGCTCATCAACTTCCTCTCTTTGATTAGCATGCATTAAAAGTATTCTAGATATTCTTTCCTTTTCATTTTTACTTGAATTTAGAACAAAAGACCCTTTTGTAATTTTTCCAGAATAAATCCTAAAGAAAGTTAATTTACCTACATGAGGATCCACCATTATCTTGAAAGCTAAAGCTGAAAAAGGTTCATTGATATCAGGTTTTCTAATTAATTCATTTCCATTAAAATCTTTGCCTTTTACATCGCCAACATCTATAGGTGATGGCAAAAGTTTAATAATAGAATCCAACAAAAGTTGTACCCCTTTATTTTTTAAAGCACTTCCACCAAACACAGGGAAAAGATTTCCTTTCAACACACCAACACGAAGACCTTGATATATTTCATCCTCTGTAAGTTCTTCTCCAGACAAATATTTATCTAATAAAGTATCCACATTTTCAGCAGCCTTTTCAATCAATTTTAACCTATATTCTTCAACAGAATTTTTCATATCATCAGGCACTTCTTCTTCTTTAATATCAGTACCCAAATCATTAACATAAACATATGCCTTTCTATTTACTAAATTTATTAGTCCTTTAAATCCACTTTCTCTACCAATAGGAAGTTGCATAACTACTATATTGGCTCCTAATTTTTCCACAATTGAATTGAAAGACATGTAGAAATCAGCACCTATACCATCTAATTTATTAATAAAACATATTCTAGGAACATGATATTTATCTGCTTGTCTCCATACAGTTTCTGATTGTGGCTCTACACCCATTTTTCCGTCAAAAACAACTACGCCACCATCCAAAACTCTTAAAGATCTTTCAACTTCAGCTGTAAAATCTACATGACCAGGAGTATCTATTATGTTAATTCTATATTTGTGCTTATTGAGAGTCCAGAATGTTGTAGTTGCAGCAGATGTGATAGTAATTCCTCTTTCCCTTTCTTGTTCCATCCAATCCATAACAGCCTCACCTTCGTGAACTTCACCAATTTTATAAGTTTTACCAGTGTAGTAAAGAATCCTCTCAGTAGTAGTAGTCTTACCTGCATCAATATGAGCAATAATACCTATGTTTCTTATGTCATTCATATCCATAGTAATTGAATTTAATAATTAAGCAAAGTGAGAAAAAGCTTTATTAGCTTCAGCCATTCTTTCAACATCCATTTTTTTCTTTATAGCCATACCCTCGCCTTTGTATGCGTCAACAAACTCTTTTGCTAATCTATCTTCCATCTTAGAACCTTTTTTATTTCTTGCAGCAGCAACAATCCATCTTATAGCAAGAGTGGATTGTCTATCTTTTGCTACAGGAACAGGAACTTGGTAATTAGCACCACCAACTCTCCTAGACCTAACTTCTACAGCAGGAGATACATTATCAATAATTTTTGTAAATACTTCAAAAGGTTCAGATTTAAGTTCTTCTGCACTATTTTTGATAGCATTATAGAAAATTCTTCTAGCAATAGATTTTTTACCATCTAACATGACCCTATTGATAAATTTCTCAACAAGTTCACTTGAGTATATTACATCTTTTTGAATTTTTCGTTTAGAAATTGATCTACTTCTCATATTAATTATTTTTGTTTCTTTGTTCCATATAAAGACCTACCCTGTTTTCTATTCTCTACTCCAGTATCATCATATTTACCTCTAACTATATGATATTTTGCAACAGGAACATCAGGAACTTTACCAGCTCTGACTAAAACAACTGAATGCTCTTGTAACTTATGCCCCTCTCCACCAATATATGCAGTTATTTCATACTTATTCGATAATCTAACCTTAGCAATTTTTCGTAATGCAGAGTTAGGCTTTCTAGGGGTTGTAGTTCTTACAACAGTACAAACTCCCCTTTTAAAAGGAGATCTGAACCTAGAATATTTATTTGTTAAAGCGTTATAAGAAAACGTTAAAGCTTTATACTTAGCTTTTTTTCCTTGTGATTTCCTAGGTTTTCTTATAAGTTGAGATATACGAGCCATAAAAATTTATTCATTTACTAATCTAGCATTTTCACCAGTAGGAATTTTACGACCAATGATAACATTTTCCTTTAAACCACGCAAGTAATCTATACTTCCTGATATTGCAACATCAGATAAAACTCTAACTTGTTCTTGGAAAGAAGCTGCAGATAAGAAACTTTCAGTATGTAATGCAGCAACTGTAATTCCAGAAATCTTCCTTTCAAAGGCCAATAAAGATCTTCCTTGTTCTTGCAATTCTTTATTTACTGCATTAATAGAGAATATATCCTTATACGATCCAGGTAGAATATCACTATCCCCAGGATCAGTAACACGAACATACCTTCCCATTTGGGCAACAATAATTTCAATATGTTTATCATGTACAGTAATTCCCTGCTCCTCATAAGTACTAATAAGGTTGTCAATAATATATTTTTGAGCTTTTATCATACCTACAGTCCTCAATAGAATGTTAGGATCAACATTTCCTTTAGTTATCAAAGAACCTGCAAAAATCTTTTCTCCGTCTACAACTAAAAGACTTTCATCTTTAGGAAATACATACTCTGCAACTTTAACTTTATCACTTTCAACTGAAATCTTTCCTTTTTCAACTTTAGCAAGACCTTTAAATGGAGATACAATTTGTGACCCATTTTTTGTTGTAAATAATAAGCTACCTGGCATTACTTTCTTCTCACCTTCAAAAGCTTTTACATCTGTCTTAACCAAGATATAATCTTGTTTAATCTTTTTATCACCAGTTACAATAACTTTAATCTGATTCTGAGAATTTTCAATTGTAACAACACCATCAATATCAGAAACTCTAGCTTCTCCCTTAGGAATCCTTGCTTCAAGTAACTCCTCAATTCTAGGATATCCTTGAGTCATATCTACTCCACCAACAATTCCTGATACATGCTTAGAATTTAATGTTAACTGCATACCCTTTTGTCCTAAAGATTGAGCAGCTATAACACCAACAGCTGTTCCAATTGAAACAATCTTCGGTTCAGACATACTAAATCCATAACACATGGAACAAAGGCCATATTGTGCTCCACAAGTAAGAGGAGTCCTCACAAAGATTGAATTAACATCTGCATTATCAAAAATTTCTTTCGCTATCTTTCTATCAATAATGGTATTTGCTTCAAATAAGATACCTTCCTTTACTTTCAAATCTTTAGCAAGAACTCTACCATAAATTCTATCTTCAAAAGGTAATTTTCTTTTATCATTTTTGGAAACTTCATAACCATCACCAAAGTTTTGACAATCTTCTTCTCTAATAATCACATCATGAGCTACATCTACCATTCTCCTAGTAAGATATCCTGTATCTGAAGTTTTCAAAGCAACATCAGCTAACCCTTTCCTTGAAGACCTAGCTTCTACCAAATATTCAAAAGCACTAAGTCCCTCTGCATAATTAGACTTAATAGGAAGCTCTACAATATTACTATTAGGATCAACAACTAACCCTTTCATTCCCACAATCTGCTTCAATTGGTCAATATTTGCTCCCATAAATTTATTTAATACCATAGCTTTTAATGGGTTACTATCACTTAAATTCTTCAATGAAGCTTCTGCTATATTATTAGTAACTTCATTCCAAATAATATTTGAAAGTTGAACTTTTTCTTTTTTAGTAATAAGACCTTCATTATAACTCTCAGTTAATTTAATAATTTTCTTATCAGCATCTGCTATTAACTTGTCTTTTTCTAAAAGAAATTCACAATCAGACATTGCTATAGAAAGATCTGATATAGTTGCATATTTAAATCCTAAATTTTTTAAACCATCAAGCACAGTTATTGTAGCTGTATTACCAACTTTTTCAACGGAAGTAACAATGATTTTTGTAATTAATGCTTGACTTGCAACTTCATTTATAAACCACAAATCTTTAGGAAGCACTTCATTAAACATAATTCTACCTACAGTTGTCTCTATAATTTCAGAATTATACCTCACTTTAATTAAGTCTCTGAAGTTAATAGAACCTTTTTCATATGCAGATATAGCATCTTCAAAAGAATTAAATACAAATTTATCATACTTAGCCCCAGATAATGATGTTAAATAATAACAACCATAGATCATATCTTTCTGTAAAGTAACAACAGGAGAGGAATCTGCACTCAAGAAAAGGTTGTTTTCAACCATAATTAAATTTTTAGCTTCCTCAACAGCTTCTGCAGACAAAGGAACATGGACAGCCATTTGATCTCCATCAAAGTCAGCATTAAAACCTGTACATACTAAAGGATGTAGCTGTATAGCATTACCTTCTATCAATACAGGGAAAAATGCCTGAATACCCTGTTTATGCAAAGTTGGAGCTCTATTTAGTAAAACAGGCCTATTTTGAATAACTTCTTCTAAAATATCCCATACTTCAACAGGAGAACTCTCAAATAAAACCTTTGCGCTTTTAATGTTAGTAGCTAAGCCTCTTGCAAGTATTTCTTTTATAACAAAAGGTCTAAACAATTCTAGAGCCATTTTTTTAGGCAGACCACATTGATGTAGATTGAGGTTTGGCCCAGAAACAATAACTGCTCTACCAGAATAATCTACTCTTTTTCCTAATAAATTTTCCCTAAATCTACCATGTTTCCCCCTAATATTATCGGATAAGGACTTCAAGGCAACCCCCCTTGAATCCACAACAGGAGGTGATGACCTGTGACTATTATCAAATAAAGTATCTACACTTTCTTGTAGCATCCTTTTTTCATTCCTCAATATAACATCAGGTGCACCTAAATCAATAAGTTTTTTTAACCTATTATTTCTATTAATCACTCTTCTATACAAATCATTCAAATCTGACGTTGCAAACCTACCACCAGAAAGCTGAATAATAGGTCTTAAATCTGGAGGTATAACAGGAATAACATCTAAAACCATCCATTCTGGCTTCATATTATTCTTTCTTAATCCTTCAATAATCTTCAATCTCTGAATAACCTTTACTCTTTTTTGAACAGATTTAGCATTAATATCTTTATATAATTGAGTAGATAGAAAGTCTAAATCTAATCTTTTAAGCATAGTTCTTATAGCTTCAGCACCTATTAAAAGCTTAAAAAACTCAAAACCATTTTCAAATAAATTATTACATTCCTCTTCTGAGATAACTTCACCTGGAACAACTCTTTTAACTAAATCAAATAATTCATTGTTATATCTCTCTATATCAGCATACTTTAAAAGTTCTTCTTCCTTTAATTTTGCTATTTTCTGACGATACTCAAAGTTAATTTTTTCAATATTTAATTGAGAAGATTCTGATTTCCCAGACTGACCATCTTCCTTAACAAAAGCACTAACTTTATCTTTATTCTCTTTTGTTAAAATAGAAATTTTTTCATCCAATGCCTTTTTATATTCATTATTCGACTTAGAAATCTTTTCCTTAACAACCTCAATTGCGTTTTTCTTTGCTTCCTCATCAATATCAGTAACCATATATCTTGAAAAGTAAATTACATTTGCAATTTTTTTCTGAGGAATATCAAGTAATAAAGCCAATTTATTAGGTACTTCATGAACAAACCAAATATGAGTCACAGGTGATGCTAATTTAATATGTCCCATCCTTTCTCTACGCACACTTCTTGTAGTTACTTCAACTCCACATTTATCACAAATTATACCCTTATACCTAATTTTTTTGTATTTACCACAATAACATTCGTAATTTTTAGTTGGACCAAAGATTTTTTCACACATCAAACCATCAACTTCTGACCTTTGAGTTCTATAATTAATAGTTTCTGCCTTTTTCACTTCACCATGAGACCAACTCAATATCTGGTCAGGAGAAGCTAATGAAATTTTTAATGCTTTAAAATCTTTTATAATCATATAAATTTAAATTATCTAAAATTATACTTGAGCCTCCACTACTTCCTCTGAAGAATCTACAGGTAAAGAATCATCATCTTCGTCAGACACATTTTCCTCTTCAGCATATAATGATACATCTTCAGGCAAAACATCAGCTACTTTATCTTCTTCTACAGCAGATTCAGGTTGAACAATAACTTCAACAGGCTCTACATTCAAACATAAAGACTTCAATTCAGAAAGTAAAACCTTAAAACTCTCAGGAATACCAACCACCTGTATAGGTTTACCATGTATAATAGATTTATAAGCTTCAGATCTACCAACAATATCATCTGACTTTATTGATAACATTTCTTGTAATACACTTGCAGCACCATAAGCTTCAAGTGCCCATACTTCCATTTCTCCTAACCTTTGACCTCCCATATTTGCTCTTCCTCCAAGAGGTTGCTGATTGACAACAGTATAGTTACCAGTAGATCTTGCATGAATCTTAGTATCAGCAAGGTGATCTAGTACTAATATATACCTAGGTCCAACAACTATTTTATTTTCAAAAACTTCACCATTCCTACCATCATTTAAGGTTTTTTTATCAGAAGCATCCTCAAATCTAGCCTCATGTATTAATTGAGCCTCTTTATCTTCATTAATTTTTGAAAATATAGGAAATGCAAAATTTACACCTAGTTTCTGAGCAAGGTTTGCATAATGTACTTCCTGCAATTGTCCTAAATTCAACCTTTTAGTCACACTAGTTGGAGAAATAATAACATCTACAGGGGTACCATCTTCTAAGTAAGGCATATCCTCAACAGGTACGACCTTAGAAATTACACCTTTATCTCCATATCTTCCTGCAAGCTTATCCCCCACTCCAATTTTATGAGTTCTAGCAACCCAAACTTTTACTTGCTTTATTACCCCAGGTAATAATTTATTAGAATCATCTTCTCTTGATAAAACCTCTACATCAATGACTATACCACTTTCACCATTTGGAACCCTCAGAGAATTATCTCTAACATCTCTTGCCATATCACCAAATATAGCCCTTAATAATTTTTCCTCAGGAGTAAGTTCCACTTCACCTTTAGGAACAACAATTCCAACCAATATATCATTAGAATTTACATATGAACCAACACTAACTACTCCATCCTCATCAAGGTTCTTTAATGAAGATAATGAAACATTTGGGATATCTTTTGTACTAAGTTCATCTCCCAACCTAGTCTCCTTAATATCCCTTGTATAACATGATACATGAATTGAAGTAAACACATCTTCCTTTACAAGTCTTTCCGATATTACTATACCATCCTCATAATTAAATCCATCATACATCATATAAGCAACTACAACATTCTTACCCAATGCCAATTCACCATTTTGTACACTAGGACCGTCAACTAATACATCACCTTTCTTGATTATATCTCCCTTTTTAACAATAACATTCTGGGTAAATGCAGTTTTTTGATTTGTAGGTAAAAACTTTTCAACAAAATAAGTCTCATCCCCAAGGTCCTTATATTCAACAATGATTTTTTTAGCATCTGCATATTTGATAACTCCATCATCCTTAGCAATTAAACACCTATTTGAATTCCTTGCTATAAGTTTTTCTAACCCTGTTCCAATAATTGGAGCTTCTGTTTTTATCAAAGGAACAGATTGTTTTTGCATGTTTGATCCCATTAAAGTTCTATCAGCTTTATTACTTGAAGCAAATGGAATTAAATTTAATGAAACACCACCAATCTGTGTAGTAGAAACTTCAATATAATCAACAAAATCCACTTCACCAAGAGAATAATCCCCTTTAGACCTTAATTGAACTAAATTATCCAATATATTCCCATGTTTATCTATTACCGTATTTAAACTAGCAATTGATAAATTATATTCCTCTTCGGCATCAAAATATTCAACATCATCAGATAGATATGTAAATACAGGAATATTTTCAACCTTATTACCCTTTATATCTTCAAGAAGCTTATCATTAATTAGATCACCTTTAAGATACTTATTACCACCAACCTTAAGGTCCTCTCTTAATTTTCTATTTTCTAAATATTTACTATCATAAGACACTAAATGTAGTAATTTTCTATAAGGAGCTTCAATAAAACCATAATCATTAATACAGGAATATATAGAAAGATGGTTCACAATTCCAATATGAGGACCTTCTGGAGTTTCTACAGGACACAGCCTAGAATATTGAGAGTAATGCATATCTCTAACAGAGAATGTTGCGCTCTCCTTAGTTAATCCACCTGGTCCACCTGCAGTAACTCTTCTCTTATTACTAATTTCACTTAATATATTATCCTGATCCATTAGTGTAGAAACAGAACTACTGCCAAAAAATTCATTTATAACAGCTACAAATGGCTTAGCACTAACAAGCATAGAAGGTGTTAATACCTCATCAGCAGAAATTATACTCATTCTATCTTTTATAATCTTTTCTACTCTTCTAACACCTACCCTAATATAATCACCAAGTAATTCACCTACACTCTTTACACGCCTATTACTCAAAGAATCAACGTCATCAGGAGCAAATTGACCATTATTTACAGCAATTAACCTTCGTATAATTGCCACTATATCTTCTTTTGTTAATACACAATTAGAAAGATCAATATCCAATCCTAATTTTTTATTCAACTTATATCTTCCTGTTATGCCTAAATATAACTTCCTAGAATTAAAAAGCATACTATTAAGATAAGATAATGCATTTTCATAAGTAATAGAAATATCTGGTCTTAACTTTTTATAAATATCCAAGACAGCTTCATTTTGATTATGACTAGAATCCTTTGCCAAAGTTGAATCAATATATCGAATTTCATTATTAATATCTACATCTGAAAATAAATTCAGTATTTCAGAGTTAGAAGAATACCCCAATGCACGAAGTAATGTTGTAATTAAAATTTTAGGTTTTTTAGGTGCAAGCTTAACAGAAATTGTATTATGCTTACTTACCTCAAAAGTTAACCAAGGACCACGAGAAGTTACCAATTTTGCATAATAAACAGATTCATTAAAAGATTTTTTATCCCCTTCGATAAATAACACACCTTCTGACCTAACTATTTGATGAATAACAACTCTTTCATGACCATTAATAATGAAACTTCCACTATTAGTCATAACTGGAAGATCAGCAACAAAAATTTCTTGATTTTTAACTTCACCAGAAACTTTATTTGTCAGGGAAACATTGAAATACAAAGGTCTATCATAACTTAACCCTTTTCTAATTGCATCTTTTACTGACCTACTAACTTCTCCAAAACGATAATCAAGAAATTCTAATACCCATAAATTGCCAGTATTATCTAAAACAGGATTGATTTCATCAAAAAGTTCTCTTATATTTTCATTCAAGAACCTTTCATAAGATTTTAATTGTGATTCTATTAAATTAGGATACTCAAAAAGCTTATTATGCAAAGAAGATATACTTAAATCAATACGGTCTTTCATCGCTATAGTTAATTAAATAAAATACAAACAAAAAACAACCTCTATTAGAGGTTAAAAAACCATGAAATATTTCTATTTACAATAAATCTTCATTAAGAAATACTTATACATTTATACCTTGCATAGATATATATCATACATAACACAGAGATGTCAATACTGTGTCTGGTTATCACATGGCTGAGATGTAAAATTGGAGGTAACACATACATACTTAGAATTATTTTCAACTGTAGAAAGATTATTTAAATACAAGTCAGAATTAAAATTACCTAATGCACCCCCACCCACTCCAGAAATATTAGGAATTTTTATTGCTGACAAATATAATGAAAAAACAATCCACAGCAAAAAAACTATAAATGTTAAAATTATTAAACTCAAATATTTTTTCATGATATCAATAAAAAACTATTGCATTAATATTAACACTAACATTAGAAGACCCCAAAGATACATTCCCTGAACTACCAGGTGAAGATACTACTGATGTTTGTATATCGTAAATAAAAATTCTTTGAGGGTAAGAATCAAGAGTAGCAATAGATTGCAACACTCCAGAAAAACTACCATGCAAAGAAAGACTAACAGAAAAACTAGATGACACAGAACCCGAAAGCACCGTTTGCAACTGAGAAGGTATTGAATTTGAAAAAGAAACAGAATCTAAGTAAACCCCATTATTTACTAAAATTTGATATATATTTCCAAAAACAAATCCAGTATTTTGACTTCCCGGAAGAGCCAAAGCAACATCATTTAAATTTGAAGACACAGATTTAGTGTATTCACTGTAAGTAGAATTAATTACACCAATTCTGTTTTGAATTTGTAAATTAAGAGAATCTAATGTTTTAATAGATTTATTTTCAATAATCAACCCCTTAATTAATGGAAAAATAACAACAACAATAAAGAAGCCTATTACTATTATGCTAAAACCTAAATAATATACAAACTTATATCTTTTATTACCAAAACTTTTCAAAAACAATTCTTTTTCTTTATTAAAATCAAATTTCATAATATTTTATCTATAATAAATGTGTTTTTACATTTGCCGTCAATGAATAATTTATATTGTTATTCCCAACTAAATTAGAGTTACTAAGCTGAGGTATCTCTACTGAAGAAAAATATTTTGAATCGTTAACAAAATTATTGTTTAAATCTTGAAGTTCCTGGTAGGTCTGAGCCGTTCCTGAAATACTAATAGCAGAATTTGAAAAATCAACTTCATTAACATAAACATTAGCAGGAATCAATTTATTGATTTCTGATAAAATAGATTCCGGTTGATAACTAATCCCTTGTAAACCAATAATAGTCTGCATACTTGACTGATACTTTCCTAACACTTGCACTTTATTAGTAATCGCAACAGAATTTAACTTCTGATTTAAGGACTTATATTTATCATATGCAATAGCATATGTTTGGTCCGTAATAAATTTCACAACAAACAATAATATAACAATAAATTCTATAGCAAATATTATGTACTTACCATAAGAGAACACCCAGTTATAAAAAATATCAAAGGTTGACTCTGGAGGTCTTAATGTATTTAATAAATTAATATCGGATTTATGATGTTTATGTTGCATATTTATAGATTATCTATAATATTGAAACAATATCACAAATTTGATACAATATCAAAGTTAAAATCATATTTGTTCTTTTATACAATTTAGGGGATGACCGGTATTGACAAAAGTCTTATTACATATATAGCAAGTAAAGTTTTGAAATCTTTCTTAAAATTTCAAAAAAATAAATGCAAATAAAGTTAAAAACTTTGTTTCTAATGCAGTTGCACAAATAAGAACTACTTTATTTAGCCAACCTGCATTAAATCTAAATATTGCTTAAACAATAATTAGACTCATAAATATCAAGTGCTTGAGTAGATATTACTGAGAAAAACCTATCAAGCTGTCAATCTAAAAAATTAAATGTTTTCATATTAGATGACTAAAGATATAAAACATTCTAAATATTTGTTTTTACTAATTTTTATATAAATATTTAGTAATCCCAAATTAGTAAACTTGTAATTCCATATATGTAAAGGTCATTTTGGATGTGGGTTCGATTCCCACCATCTCCATATATATTTATAATTCAAATTATAAATTACACACATTAAATACACATTAAATTCATGAGTGTCTAACTATAACTATATCCCCATCTTGCACCTCATAATCAGATCCTACTATCTTCAAATCACCTGCATCTTTTGAAAAATTCCAACCATTATTCTTTACAAAGTCACTAAAAGCAACAACTTCCATCTTAATAAATTTTTCCTTAAAATCCGTATGTATTACACCAGCAGCTTCTGGAGCACTCATACCAGATTTAATTACCCAAGCACGTATTTCATCTTTACCTTCTGTAAAAAAAGATCTTAATCCCAAATTTTGAAAAGCAAACCTCGAAAGTAAATCAATACCACTCTCCCCTATTTCCATATCAGCCATAATATCATTCCTTTCATCAGAAGATAATCTAGATAATTCATACTCAAATAGTATATTCATATAAATATTATTTTTATCTATATAAGGAACATATGAACTTATATTGTGCAAATACAATATAGGCTTTGATGTTAGAAAATCAAATTTTTTCAACAAACCAAGTTCTCGAATAGAAAAACTTTCAGAAGATATTAATTGCCCCATATTTAATATATTTTGTATCTTTTCTAATAAATCAATTGACTCCTGATAACTTGAATCTTTCTTAATAACATTAGTACTTTGAGACAATAATTTACCTGCCTTATCAATATCCTTAAGTATTAATTCTGTATTTATAGTTTCTATATCTCTCTGAGGATTTACATCATTCTCTACGTGAATAACTCTACTATCTTCAAAGTCCCTAACGACTTCAAGTATCAAATCTGACTCACTAATATGAGATAAAAATTGATTCCCCAAACCTTCACCTTTATGAGCACCTCTAACCAATCCAGCAATATCAAAAAAATTAATTGTTGCATAAACAATCTTATTAGAATGCACAATCTTATTAATATCAATTAATCTAGTATCTTTCACTTCTACTACACCAACATTTGGATCTACAGTACAAAAAGGAAAATTTTCTGCAGGAACATTGTTCAATGTTAATGCATTGAATAATGTAGATTTACCAACATTAGGAAGACCAACTATACCAACCTTTAAAGACATAATATTTTATTTTAATATAAATAAATCACCAATACTTGGAATATTAACAGATGTGTCAAATTTTTTAACTATTTCATTCTTAAAATTTGAAGATATATTCACCTCTGAATGAACACAAAAAATTCCCTTTGGAACTGAGTTTAACTTACTTAAAAATAATAATAAATCATCCTTATCTCCATGATCGGAAAATCCTGAAAACTTATAATGCTTAGCCCTGACCCGATAAGATCGACCATCAACATATATAGATTTCGCTCCATCACTAATTTCCCTTCCCAATGTACCTTGAGCTAGATACCCAACAAAAATAATTACATTCCTTTGGGCGGTAATATTCTTTTTTAAATGAGATAATATACGTCCACCTGTACACATCCCACTGCCTGCAATAACAATTTTAGTTTGGTATTTATACCTTCTATCTTTCTTAATAATACCTCCTGCATTAGCACTAATAAGAGAAGATCTCTCATTTTCCTGTACATATTCAATATTATTAAAATGAAAAGGATGTTCACCCCTTTTTATCATATCCTGAATATTTTTACTTAAAAGATATGAATATTTATTCATTAGATTTAAAAATTTCAGAGATTCTCTTCCTTCAAAAAATATAGGGATATTAAATAATTCTTTATTTCTGATAAGACTATTAATTATAAAAAGTAACTCCTGAGACCTTTCTACTGCAAATGAAGGAATAAGAATATTTCCTCCTTTATTTACAGTATCAATAATAATATTTTTTAAAGAAGAAATATCAGCAGATCTACTATCATGGGCAGTATTGCCATAAGTAGACTCAATTACTACATAATCATAACTTCCACCATATCTACCATAACCATTGTCTAGAATTAAAGGGTTACTAGGACCTAAATCTCCAGAAAATAAAATGGAAACACCATCAATATAAACAGAAATACTAGCAGATCCCATAATGTGCCCTGCATTCTTGAACTCAAAAGACAAACTATCATCTATATATATTTTTTGTAAATAATCAACGGAATCAAAAAGACTAATTGATTTACTGATTGAAGCACTGTCATACAATGTCCTCAAAGAACGATTTTCTTCTTTCTCTATAAATGCAGCATCATTAATCACTAAACTATATAAATCCTTTGTAGGTTTAGTAGAAAAAATTCTACCAACAAAGCCTTCTCTTACCAACTTTGGAATCAAACCACAGTGATCTAAATGAGCATGAGTCAAAAGTAAAAAATCGATTTCGCGAGGATCAAACTTAAAAGATCCATAATTAAGTTCATGTATCTCTCTCCCTTGAAAAATACCACAATCAACTAAAATTTTGTATTTACTGCTTTCAAGTAAGAAACATGATCCAGTTACCTCACCTGCAGCACCTAAAAAAGTAATTTTTACCATATTGGACTATAACTTGTTATAAGATTTTACTAATTTAACTAACTTATCCTTATTATTTAAAGAAGGATCATCTATAACTTTTTCTAATAAATAATCTAAAATTTTTCCTATACGAGGACCAGGAATATACCCTAAATTAATAATATCATCTCCATTAATTTTTAAATCTTTAATAGAAATTGCATCATCTCTTTTTTTTACAGCATCTATCCTTTCCTTTAAATCATTAATATTAGAGAAATCATATTTAGATTTTGGATTTCCTCTTTCATCAGCAAACCTTAATAGAAAAAGTAATTCCAATGTCTTATCATTCCCTACATTTTTCATAAACCGCCTTACGGCAGAATCAGTCCATTCAGGGGTATAGTTAAAAAGATGTAAAGATATCAATTTTTTAACTAT
Organism: bacterium; assembly: GCA_027459825.1. Lineage (GTDB taxonomy): Bacteria > Patescibacteriota > Dojkabacteria > JAKAPS01 > JAJZLI01 > JAJZLI01. The sequence goes on along the minus strand of DAIDGT010000011.1, from coordinate 14,271 downwards.
ATCTACATCTGACCTAGAAAATTTTAACCTATCTAAAATATCTTCTGCCATTTGCGCCCCAACAGTTTCATGTCCATAAAAATGTTCACCATCCTTGGTCTTAGGCTTACCAATATCATGTAATAAAGCAACTAACCTAACTCTAATATCAGCCTTATCACAAGACAGTACGGAATGATCATAAACATCCAAAGAGTGATACTTATTTTGCTCAACACCAACACAATCAATTAACTCAGGAATGATATGAATAAGCAAACCAGTATCTTTTAACAAATTAATACCTTTACTTGGAACATCCGATTCTAAAATTTTCATAAACTCATCTCTAACCCTCTCCTTAGAAATGGAAACTAATAAATCCGAATTATTTCTAATAGAAATCAATGTATTTTTTTCTATAGCAAAACCTAAAACAGAAGCAAATCTACAAGCCCGAATCAATCTCAGTGCATCTTCTTTAAATCTACTATCGGGATCCCTAACACATTTAATTATACCTACCTGTAAATCATTAATCCCTCCAAAATCATCTAGTAATATATCATTTTTAATATCATAAGCTAAGGCATTGATAGTAAAATCTCTCCTAGCAAGATCTTGGTGGACATCCTTAATAAAACTAACTTTATCAGGATGTCTTAAATCTTTATATGATTCTTCTGATCTAAAAGTGGTAATTTCAAAGTTAAGATCACCTCTTTTAACCATAATAGTTCCAAATTTTTCTCCAAAAGAAATAGCATCAGGAAAAATTTTTTTTAAATCTCCTGGAGTTGCATCGGTTGCAATATCAACATCTATAGGATTATCCTTATTAAGAAGTATATTTCGTATAGTTCCACCAACAATATATACTCCAAAATTATAATTACTAATCAAATTAGAAATATCAAAAATTTGAGGATGTAATTTTTTCTTAATATTATGAGCGTTTATAATCATGATTTAATTAATATTGTATCTGAACCAGTATCTATTACCAAATAACCTTTTGACACAATCTTATCTCTAAGTTCATCAGACAAAACCCAATCTTTATTTTTTCTAGCAACTATCCTATCTTCAAATAATTTTAATATGTCTGCAGGCAGTTTATCCTCAGAAATATAGTTTATAAAATTAAAACCAAATACCTTATCAAAATCAAGTAAAGTTGCAATCTTAACTGGGATATTTTTATTAAGACCTTCATCCTTAAAAACTTCCCAAAGTACTTTTAGCATTGAAGGCGTATCAATGTTATTTTCTATAGCAGAAATAAATTTTGCCTTATAAACAGGATCGACAGAAGCTTTTTTATTATAAAAACCTTTATTTATTTTTAAATACATATAAATTTTATCTAAAGCCTCTTGAGCAGAACTAAGAGAATCAAATGTAAAATTAATTACAGAAGAATAATGAGCAATCATGTATAAATATCTTAAAGAAATAGGGTTGAAACCTCTATTCTCTAAATCTTCAATCTTATAACCATTATTTAAACTTTTAGATATCTTTGCACCATCAATATTAATGAAATTATTATGCACCCAAAAATTTACAAAGGGTTCACCAAAAGCGCTTTTACTTTGTACAATTTCATTTGTATGATGAGGAAATATAAGATCAATTCCACCTGTATGGATATCAACACTATTTCCAATAAATTTATGTATTATAGAAGAACATTCTATATGCCATCCAGGAAAACCTTTACCCCATGGGCTATCCCACTGCATCTGATGATTAGGATATTCTGTCTGCCATAATCTAAAGTCCCATTGACTCTTTTTTGTTTTATCCAAAACAACTTTATCCCTAACACCTGCAAATTGCTCATTCAAATCACGCTTGGCTAATTTAGAATAATCCTTAAACTTTGAAACATCAAAATACACTCCAGTTTCAGTTTTATATACATATCCTTTTTCATCCAATAGATGGATCATTGCAATTTGTTCATTAATAGTATCAGTAGCCTTAACCACAACATCAGGAACATCTACATTTACTTTCTTTATAGCATCAAAAAAATAATCCGAATAAAATTGAGCTACCTCCCAAACAGTTTTATTTTGTATCCTTGAGGACTTTTCAAGTTTATCTTCAGTATCCTCTAAATCTCCCAATAGATGACCAACATCTGTAATATTCATAACATGAAAGGTTTTATAACCTAAATATTTGATGGATTTTTTTAAAATATCTGAAGTAATAAATGCCCTTAAATTACCTATAGTTACATAGTCATATACAGTAGGACCACAGGTATACATTTTTACCTCACTTTTATCGAAAGGAGTAAAATCTCGAATATCACTAAAAGTATCTTTTAATTTAAGAGTCATATTGAACCCTCCCGCTTAAAGCTCTGCCTAGGGTGTTCTCATCTATATATTCTAAATTTGCACCTCTAGGAAGACCACTCGCAAGACGTGAAAATGATATATTCGAATAATCTTTAAATAAAGACTTAATATACATAGCAGTAGCATCCCCCTCAAGAGTAAAACTTGTTGCCAAAATAATCTCAAAAGTATCATTTTTATTTACTCTACGAATTAAATCAGTAACATAAATATCATCATAGGAAATATTGTTTAATGATGATATAACACCACCAAGCACATGATAACATCCATTATAGGTTCCAGAAGACTCTATAGAATCAACATCTTGAAAACTTTCAACAACACATATCTGATATTTATTTCTATTTATATCTGAACAATATAAACATGGATTAACAGATTTGGACGTAATGTTATGACAAACATTACACTTATCTACATTATTCATTAGATTATTTAGAGCATTAACCATATTTCCAATTAAGGGTTTATTATTTATATAAAAATATGTCAACCTTAAAGCAGATTTTGGACCAATACTAGGTAATTTGGAAAATTCTTTTGCAAGGGAGTCTATTTCAGCTATTTTTACCATGTAAATTACATTCCCATTAAACTTTTAAGTTTATTAATATCAAAATCCTTTGCAACATCTTTAGACATTTGTTTTTGAGCATCTTTGTATGCATCCTTAATTAATGAAACTAAGTCATTTTTATGTTCTACAGATAGTAACATATCATCAATACTCATATCCAAAATCTCCCCAACACCGTTTAACTCAATCTTCACAAAACCTTTTCTAGATTCCCCTTTATATTTCCTAGAAGACATTTCTTTCTGCATTTTTCTAGCTTCTGACTGCATTTTAAACAGATCTCTCGCTTGAGTAAAAGGATTAGCCATAAAAATATTTTAATAAAATAAAAGACATAACAGATGATTTATTCAATAGTAACACACAAAACAATAAAATTAAACACCTATTCCTCTACATCAAATACATCATTTATAGAACTTGTTATTTCATTCCCTTTAGGATCTTTTTTAAATGTGACAATTGGATTTACTGACTTATCTACAATACAATCAATCTTAAAATCTCTCATAAAGACACCTTTTAGTAAACTCCTTAAAAATTCTTTACTTTTTTCTTCTACTAACATATCCTTATAAAATTTAAAAGGAACAATAAGGATAAAAGTATCCCCATCAATATTAAAACTAGATTTCTGTAAAAAACCACTCATATGATGATTAAAAGGCTTAGATCTTTCAATAACAGATAACCATTTTTCAGTAACATCGGAAGGCACACCTTTTGAAAGCCCATTAGGTTGACTTTTCTTTGAAGACACATCATCTTTGCTTTGGACATTATCAGTCTTCACTGGATTTTTATCCTCATTAACAACTACATTAAAATTAGGAATATCTTTTTGAGTAAAAAAAATATTATAAACCTCTACTATAGCTAGCTGAACTGTTAAGAGGGGAAATGATGATAATTTCAAATTATCTATAGATTTAATTAAAATATTTAGAATATTAATTATATTTTGTACAGAGATATCAATACCTATATTTTTTTCAAACTCTTGTACATAGGTATCCTTTGCACCTGATACCTTATAAATTAAAAGCCTCCTAAACAAATCTAATGATTCATTAATAAAAAATTGAGATTGTAAATTTTCTCCACTGCTACCCGAGAGGGCATCAACAATATTACCTTGCAAAGTGTTAATCCAAATAGTTTGTAGTTTTAAATCATCAGGTAAACCAAGAATTTTTACAGCATCATCATAACTTAACTCATCCTTAAAATGAGCTATCTTTTGCAGATTACTCAGCATATCACGAAAACTACCTCTACCATTTTTGACAATTAAAGACTTCACATCATCAGAAATAGCATACTTTTCTTTCAATATAATAATATCAAAATATTTCTTTAAATCTAAATCTGAGGCAGAAGAAAAATCAAACCGCTGACACCTAGAAATGATAGTTTTGGGTAGTTTATTAATTTCAGTTGTTGCAAGAATAAAAATAACACTTTCAGGTGGCTCTTCTAATGTTTTTAATAATGCATTAAACGCATCTTGAGTAAGCATATGAGCTTCATCTATAATATATACTTTATAATTACCAATAGAAGGAGAAAATTGAATTTTATCACGAATCTCACGAATATCATCTATCCCCCGATTCGAAGCAGCATCAATTTCAATTAAATCAATAAAATGACCTTTATCAATATCCATACAAATAGAACACACTCCACATGGATCAATGTCTTTAGACAAGCTTCCACAATTTAAGGCTTTAGCAAAAATACGAGCTAACGAAGTTTTTCCTGTACCACGAGTACCACTAAAAATATATGCATTAGAAACTTCTCCATTCCTAATTTCACTTTTTAAGGTCTTAACAATATGATCTTGCCCTATTAATTCAGTAAAATTCTTAGGACGATATTTTTGGTATAAAACTGACTTATTATTCATCAAAAAATTTATTATAACTGAGTTCCTGTTGAGAATTTTCCAAAAGGTTTTTAGCAATAAGTGTATTATTTTTTAATTCATTTTTTCCAATAATTATGAAATTTACACACTTTTGAGCAAGAGCAAACTCTAATTGTTTAGACAAATTCCAATCTTGATTTACATTCATTAAAACAGATGACCCTTTACTTCTAAGTTTTGTTGCTAAATTTGCATAAATATTCAATTCAACATCAGGAAATGTCGAAATAAAATAATCATAACTTATATCATAATAAGTATTAATTCCATACTCTGACATAACCGAAAACAAAACTGTATCGGAACATCCAACACCAACACTTGGAAGCTTTTCTCCACCAAAAAGAGATATTAAATTATCATACCTACCACCACCAAAAAGAGACCTTTTTACTTTACCAAACTTATCCCAAATTTCAAAAACTATACCAGAATAATAATCAAATCCTCTAACAATAGTAGGATCGTATTTTAAATTGATACCAAAAGATGAAGCAAAGGAGAACAAATCGTTTAAGGGTTTACTTTTAGAATAATCTTTATTATCTAGTAATGCATAAATATTATTTAACTGTCCCTTGTCTACAATATCTAAAAGAGAATTTTCGAAATCTTCTGTAGTCAATTTTTCTTTTCTATCAATTAATTTTAATATTTTTTCTGTATCTTTGGAAATTTTATTCAAATAAGATTTCATAAACTCCAAATCATTTACCCTTACTACAAAATTACTTTTATCAATCCCTAACTTTTCCAAAATATTAACACTAAGTAGAATTATTTCTAATTCTGCCATTACACTACTCACACCAACAATATCTGCATTATATTGAAAAAATTCTCTACTCCTACCTTTTTGAGGTTTTTCATACCTAAATATGACAGGAATAGAATACATTCTTATAGGTTTTTTAAATTCAGAAGATTTTTTTGCTACCATCCTTGCGAATGTAGGAGTCATTTCTGGTCTTAATGTCAAAGATCTCCCAGATTTATCATTAAATCTATAAGATTCTTCATATGCAATGCTATCCCCTGATTTAGCTTCGTACAACTCACTATTTTCAATAACAGGACCATCATAAGGGAGGTAACCGAAAGAAGAAGAAACACTATCAAAAAGATCAAATAAATGTTTTCTTTGAAAAAAATCTTCAGGATAGTAATCTTTAAAACCTTTTAAAGGATTTTTGTTAATTTTTATCATGATTAATTATATTGAATTAATTTCATTGCATCCTTCACAAGATCCAAAGTTTTTGCAGCAACATTCCTCGCAAATAAAGTCCCCTCCTGAAGTATATCATAAAGGTAATCTTCTCTCCCATCAAAAGAGTGCCTTTTCTCTTGTATAGGTAGAAGAAATTCTTTAATAGCAATAAATAACTTTTCCTTTACTTCAACATCACCCACCTTACCATTAGTATATAATTCCTTTAATTCATTAACTTCACCTTTATTTGTATTAAATGCATCATGATATATAAAAACAGGGTTTCCAATAACATGACCTGGATCATTTTTATGTATTCTAGATGGGTCAGTATACATATACATTATTTTTTTTCTCACATCATCTAATGTATCTGCAAAACTTATTGTATTTCCAAGACTTTTAGACATTTTAGATTTACCATCTAACCCAATAAGCCTAGGCAATTTACTTAATTTAGGCTTAGGAACTTTAAGAGTTTCACCATAAATACTATTAAACGACTTCACTATCTCTACTGTTTGTTCCAAAACAGGTAATTGGTCTTCTCCCACAGGCACTAAATCAGCCATAAAACTCGTTATATCTGCAGCCTGACTGACAGGGTACCCCAAAAAACCAAACGGAATATTCTTATCACTAAACTTCTCGTGAATTTCACTTTTAACAGTAGGATTACGAAGTAAACGATTGACAGTAACCAAATTTGAATAAAATACAGTTAACTCTGCTATCTGAGGAATTCCTGACTGTAAGACAATCTTGGATACATTCGGGTCTATACCTACTGAAAGATAATCTTTCAATAATTCAATTATATTTTTTTTAATTTTATCAGGATTACGAAAGTTATCAGTAAGAGCTTGAACATCAGCAATTAATATAAAGGTCTCATATTTACCTTGCAACTCCACTCTATTTTGTAGTGAACCAACATAGTGCCCTAAGTGCAATGACCCTGTAGGCCTATCCCCTGTAAGAATTCTTTTTTTAGACATAATTTATTAAAATGATTATACAAGTAATAACATGAAAAAAGAATACTAAATTAAATAGTATATACAGGAAATCAAACAGAACTTTTCTTTCGCAGTAACCCTATTTCATACTGTAATAACTGAGTATATAAATCAAAACCTACTCTATTAATATTACCATGTTGCTTTACACCAAGTAAGTTTCCAGAACCTCGAATTTCCAAATCTTTTACTGCAATTTCAAAACCTCTTCCTAGTGAATATTGGTTTTGTAACAGAGCATTAATCCTAGATGAAACATTATAACTATGAACCATCTTATCTTCGGGAACTACTAAATAACAAAATGCATTCTCACTACTTCTACCAACTCTCCCTCTAATTTGATATAGCTGAGATAATCCAAATTTATATGCTTGATTTAATATAATTGTATTAACATTAGGTATATCTATACCATTTTCTATAATTGTAGTTGCAATCAATACATCAAATTTATGTGATTTAAATTTTGAAATAATGGAAGATAACCCAGGCATTCCACCAAATGCAGTTACAAAAGATACATTAGGAAGTAATTCTTCCAATCCAGATTTAATTAAACCTAGCGAAGAAATATTATTATGTAAAAAGTATACTTGCCCTCCACGACGAACTTCATTACCTATAATTTCAGCAAATTTATCCCAATCAAAATTTATAACATAAGTCTCTATTGGCTTCCTCCCCTTAGGAGGAGTAGAAATTATACTTATATCACGAATCCCAGAAAATGCTGAATATAAGGTCCTAGGAATTGGAGTTGCGCTCAAAGATAGATAATCTACACCTACTTTAATATTTTTTAGTTTTTCCTTCTGTTTAACTCCAAATCTCTGTTCTTCATCTACAATTACTAGCCCTGGATTTACAAATACAACCTTATCAAAAAGTAATTTGTGAGTCCCTATAATGATATCGATAGATCCATTTTTAATACCATCTAAAATATTAGGAATATCCCTAGTATTTGTATCTCTTGAAAAAAGCTCAATATTAAAAGGGAATCCATTAAAACGTTTATTAAACACATCAAAATGTTGACGAGCCAAAATAGTAGTTGGAGCAAGCATAATAACCTGTTTACCTAAACTAACTACCCTAAAGGCTGCCCTAATAGCAATTTCTGTTTTGCCAAACCCAACATCACCAACAATAATCCTATCCATAACTTTATTAGATTCAATATCCTTTATAACATCTTGAACTGCAACATTTTGATCATCTGTTAACTCATAATCGAACTTAGAATCAAATTCTTTAACCATAACATCATCAACATACCCATTAAAATTAGGTTTCTCATACAAAAATCTCTTAGCCTGGGTCAATATTAGATCTTTAGCTATAATTTCAATATCTTTTTCAACCTTTCCTTTCAATCTTATCCATTCCATAGTTCCAAGACGAGTTAACTTAGGATTTATCTTACCAGTACCAATATATTTAGTTATTCTATCTGAGATTTCTATTGGTATATATAATCTATCACCTTGCGCATATTCTATATCAAGATACTCCGTTTCTTTTCCATTTAAGTCTTTTCGTACAATAATACCCCTGAAAATTCCTATCCCATGTATAATATGAACAATGTAATCACCATTGGAAATTTTACCATCTATGAAATCTGTAATAATCTTTTTACTACTTCTGTTACGATACAAATTGAGATTAAATTGGCCAAAAATTTCTCTTCCAGTTAAAACTGCAAATCTACTACTCTGAGAATAAAAACCATATGGAAAACTTATCTTAGAAGTAATAATCTTATACTTATTCACTAAAAAATCAGGAAAATCATTACAGTCACTTGAAATAATTAGAGTATTCACAGAAGGAGGAATCAAAACATTATAATTATCTTCAGTTATTACAATTGAAGTAAATTTAACATAATCAAATATTACTGAATTTTTATCAATAATACTCGAAAAATGAATAAAGGTATTTGATAAAGGCTTAACTACAGAAGAGATAGAAATGCCCTCATTTTTGGTCAAATATACATAACCAACTTTAAAGATTAATTTGTAACTTAAATAATCCCTAATAGATATATCTTCAACATCTTCTCCAAAAAATAATAATCTTACTACATACTTACCATATGCTATATCTATCCTATCTCCAACAACACTAAACTGAAAAGGATTTTCTATAATATCTACTTTTTCAAATGCCAATTCATTTAATTTGTGAATAATGTTTGAACGTTTTGAATTTTTATCAAAAGTTACATAAGTAAAATCATCCGTAATGGAAGAATATAAAAATGATTTATCAGGAACATAAGAATCTAAAATCTTTACAAAAGCTTCCTGTATAAATTCATCAGCTAACCCAGAGACAAAAAGTGTCTCCTTGTACTTATTTTCAAGAATACTATCCCTAATAGACAATATTCTTTTATCTATCAATAATAAATTGGTATCCATAAAAAATAAGGTTTATTGTATCAGAGAAAAAAGCATATCAAAAGCTTTAGGGAAAATATCACTTTCGATAATAGACATTTCTTGAGAGGAAAATTTTGACAATACATAATCTTTCCCCTGTAATTTCTTGTCTCTATTATCAATACCTATTTTTATACTTAAAAATTGATCAGAAGAAATTGATTCTTTTACAGATAAAACACCAAAATGTATCTTTGGTGTGTGTCTATTAATTTTAAATTTGCCAAACCTTTGGTCCAAATCATCATATATTAAAAAAATATTCTCAATATTCTTTAGTTTATAAAAAGATACTACATTACGAATTGCTAGGCCAGATTCATTCATATAGGTATTAGGTTTAAAAAAAATTATATTTTGGAAAGTAAAAATATCACCATGTAAATTTTTTTTATACTCCCATTTATATTCCCCTACTAACCTTAATAAAATAAAATCAATGAATAACTGTCCTATATTATGCCTAGTATATCTATACCTACTACCAGGGTTACCTAATCCAATAATAAGATATTTATACATATAAATATTAATTACTTAAATTTAAAATACTTTCTTGTATTTTAAACATCTCTTCAGAATGATTCAATATTCCTTTATGAGAATATCCAAGTAAATGTAAAATACCATGAATAAAAGACCTTTTCATTTCATTATCAAAACTACAACCATACTTTTGAGCATTTTCTAAAACAACATCAGGAGAAATGAAGATTTCACCAATAAAATTATCTCCAATATATGATAAAAAAGATAGTGAAATAACATCTGTAGGACTATCTATATTAAGGTAAGAAAAATTCATATCTTGAATTTCTGACTTACCAATTAAAAACACAGAAAAAGACTTACATTCTAAGTTTAAATAAGTAAAAACTTGTATCCTAAGTTTATCAAAAATATCACCCAAATAATAATATTTATCAAAACTGGATATGAAATTCATGAATTAGTAACTTTTTTAATTATTTCACTTATACGACGACCATCTACCTGATTAGGAAAACGAGAAGACAAATTTTTAATAATCAAACCAATATCTTGCTGTGAAAATTTTTTTAAATTACTAATTTCTTCCTTAACAAGAGATTCCAAATCTAAATCAGATAATTGAACAGGAAGATATTTTTTCAATATATCAATCTCTTTTTTTTCCTTATCAACAAAATCATATCTATTAGCCTTGACATAAATATCCAATGCTTCTTCTCTTTTAGTAATATTCCTCCTAAGCACCTTAAAAAAAGTACCATCATCTAATGATTCTAATTGTAAATTAATCATTTCGTTTTTAAGATCTGCTATTAACATCCTCAAAACAGAAACATGAAGTTCCTGTTTTGATTTCATAAAATTTTTAAGATCATTACTAATTTTTTCAAACATATACAATTATAAGCTAAATCCTTTACCATACTTATTTCTAATCTTCCTCACAGCTCTACTATGTCTACTTTTTCTTTTTTTATACTCACGCCTAATTGCAGATTTTTCAACTGACGGCTTTTTATAATATGTTCTTTCTTTTATTTCATCTAAAACTCCATTACTAATAAGATCCCTCATGAACCTTTTCCATGCAGATTCAAAAACCTCATTATCTCTAACAATGATAGCCATAAAATAAAAATTCACCTCCTAAATTTACCTTACTTACTCTCATATTTAATTAAAAATAAGAGAAAACATCTCATAGATACAAACAAACTAAAAAACTATAATTTATTAAACTTATTCAAGTATTATTACATTTTTGATCAATCATACAAATACAAAATGCACAATACCAACAGATAACAGTATATCACAAAAAATACCACTGACAAAACTATATATTACAAATTTATATTAAATGAAAATTAAATAAATCATTAATTGTTACTAATATCATCAGAATAATGAAAAAAGTTATACCAAAAATTGACAAGTAGTAATATAATTTGTGCGTTAATTTAAGATGAAATTTTTCCAGCACTGCTAACAAAATAAAAAATCCATCTAAAGGAGGAATAGGCAATAAATTCATAATAGCTAATGATAATGAAATTATACCAAAAATAAAAATTATTCCAGTAATACCATCAACCCTAAATATTAAATTAGTATATAAATAAATGCCTACAGGACCAGCTACCTCTGAAGTAATATAACTACCATTATGAGTAATAACTGCTTGATGTATTAAATAACCCATACCAGAAAAAGTTAATTCTAATACATCATAAGGAAATGTAACCACAGACAATATCTTTGACTTGACTGTACTAAAATTTAAATAGGAAAATTCACTTAAAGAAATTCCTAAGGGACCAGAATTAGAAGGATATTTATTCCTTACAAACAATCTGTTTGACATTAACCCTGAAAGATCCATTCCAAATAGATTAATAGAGTTAATTTTATAATATTCGACATTAATATATTTCCCTTTATTACTGTCAATATATCCTTGGACTGCAGAAAATGAATTTAATTTCTTACCATTAATATCATAAAGCAAGTATGTTCCCTTCAATCCATTCTTTAACATGGAAGATTCTTTATCAGATAAAACAGGACTAAAGATTATACTACTTTGAGTATCACCAAAAGTAAATTTAAAATTAGGAATAATATTTGCATAGTAAAATTTGAAATGAACAATTATTAAAAATACAAATAGGAATATGATTCCTAATATAAAGTTCATTACAACTCCAGCACCAGTAATAATAATTTTAGATATAGAAGAGGCTGCAGACAAAGAACCTTTCACATCTTTATCCCCATCATCTTCACCTAGTAAGCTAACATAACCACCAAAAGGTAAAATGTTTATTTTGTATTCAATATTTTTTCTATTAAAAGAATATATTGTTTTACCAAAACCAATAGCGAAAACATTAACCTTCACACCCCGCTTTATAGCAGCATACATATGCCCAAACTCATGAACAATAATAAGGGTACTTAAAAGTATAATAAAAATTATGAAAGTTAATATATAAACCATTTTAAACTTCTAACAAATCTTTTTCCTTTGCCTTAGAAATATTTTCAACTGAGGAATTCATTTCTTGAATTAGTGAGTCAATTTTACTCATATACCCATCGAAATCATCTTCACTTAAAGCCCCATCTTCTTTCTGCTTTTTTAAGTCATCAATATAATCTTTTCTTATATTACGTAAAGAAATCTTAGTATTTTCAGCTTCAGAATTTAACAATTTAATAAATTCTTTTCTACGTTCTTCACTAAGAGGAGGAACTATTATCCTTATGGAGTCTCCTGATATGACAGGGTTAAATCCAATATTTGCAGATAAAATTGACTGTGAAATAGTATTCAGCTGACTTTTATCCCAAGGACTAATAATTATTAAATTAGCTTCTGGAGCAGTAATAGTTGCTAATTGAGATATGGGCAAAGAACTTTCATAAACATTAACTTTAATATCCTCTACTAATGCAGTATTTGCCCTACCAGTTCTCAACTTTTTTATTTCTGATGAGAAAAAATCAACACTTTTTAGCATTTTTCCCCTTACATCATTAATATCCATAATTTAGTTTCCAATTTCAAACCTTACAATCCTACTTACTTTAATATTTTCTCCTATCTTTGCAATAGCATCATTCACAAGATCTTTTACTTTTATCTTAGAATCCTTGTAAAAAGGCTGTTCTAGCAAACAAACCTGCTCATAGAATTTCTCTAATTTACCCTTTAATATACTATCTTGTACAGCTTTTGGCTTAGATTTAATATCACTACTATCAATAATAATTTCACTTTCTTTTTTGACAACATCATCAGGAATATCTTCAGGTGAAATATATAATGGATTCATCCCGGACACTTGCACAGCCAACATGTGAGCAAGATCCTTAAATTCATCTGTCCTTGCAACAAAATCTGTTTCACAATTCAACTCAACCAAAGAAGCTATCCTTCCTGTTTGATGAACATAACTACCTACACACCCATCTTTTACTTCCCTACCTGTCTTAGTACTAGCCTTAAGAGCACCATTTTTTCGGAGAATATCTATTGCTAAATTTAAATCACCATTAGATTCTTCCAATGCCTTTTTACATTCAGTAATACTAACACCAGAAGATTCTCTTAGTCTTTTTATTAAATCAAAATTAACACTCATGCTTTAATTTTTTTAGATTTAGAAATTTTCTTTGCAACACCACTTATAGAAACATCCTTACTTGTATTTACACTAGATGATATTTTTAATTTTTCCACAATATAACTTAGAATCATTTCAACAGACTTCATTGCATCATCATTTGCAGGAATAGGAAAATCCACAAGAGATGGATCAGAATTAGTATCAACCAATGCAACAATAGGGATCCCTATCTTTTTAGCTTCATTAATTGCAACTTTTTCATGCTTAACATCAACAACGAACAATGCAGCAGGATTACCATTCAGCCCCCTAACTCCACCATATAGTTTTTCTAATTTAGCTAACTTCCTAGAAGCTAATAGTAACTCAAGTTTTGTTTTACTTTCATCTTTTTCTGAAATCATTTTTTCAATATTGTCCATTTTTTTAAGACTTGAAGCAACAGTTTTGAAATTTGTAAGCATACCACCTGCCCATCTTTGATTAACATAATAACTTCCTAACTCTAAAGCTTTATCCTTTACTAAATCCCTTATTTGTTTTTTAGTACCAACAAATAAAATTTTTCCTTTTTGCTTAGATAAAAAATCAA
>DAIDGT010000010.1 GCA_027459825.1 bacterium | reverse complement strand
TTCTCAACTCCCATAGTTGGATTTTCAAAATATTTTTTACCTTGACTAGTCATTTTCAATTCCACAATGTCACCTTCATTTAAAATGGTAGAAGGAAATTTATTAGTTTTGCCATTTAAAAGAAAATGTCCATGAGAAACCATCTGTCTAGCGGTTACCCTATTAGGGGCATAACCAAGGCGAAATACAACATTATCTAGTCTAAGCTCAAGAAGCCTTAAAAGGTTCAACCCACTGTCTCCTTCCATACGCATAGCCATATCATAATATCTTCTAAACTGCCTTTCAAGAACTCCATAAATTCTTTTGATCTTCTGTTTTTCCCTAAATTGAATTCCAAAATCTGTTTGTCTCCTATATGAAAATTTAGAAGAACCTGGAAGTGCTCCATTCCTTCTTGTAAAAGGACACTTCGAAGTATAACATTTAGAACCTTTTAAGTACAACTTTTGGTGTTCTCTTAAGCATTGTTTACATTTTGAATCAGTATATCTTGCCATAATTTATTTAATTCCTTGGTTGCTTTTTAGGCCTACATCCATTATGAGGAATAGGCGTTATATCAGATAAAGATAAAATTTTAAGACCAGCATTCCTAAGACTTTTCACAGCCATCTGTCTTCCAATACCTGGTCCGGAAATAAAGACATCTACTTCTCTAAGTCCATATTTCACAGATTTTGAAACAGCATCTTCTGATGCGCGAGATGCGGCAAAAGGAGTACTTTTTCTTGCACCTTTAAAACCAACAGCACCTGCAGTAGAGGAAGCAATAACATTTCCTGTATCATCTGTAATAGTAATGATAGTATTATTAAATGTTGCATTAACATATGCTCTACCTTTACTAATTTGTTTTTTTACTTTCTTTTCAGCCATATATTTTTAAGTTTTTTCTATTTTCTTTCTTAAACCACCAACTGCAATATGCTTTCCTTTCCTTGTATGAGCATTATGCCTAGTTCTCTGACCCCTAACAGGAAGACCAATCTTATGCCTAATTCCCCTGTAACACCTTATATCTCTAAGCCTTTTAATATCATTAAATACTTTCTGTCTTAGATTTCCTTCTACAATAAATTTATCAGATTCTACAACAGCTCTAATCCTAGAAATTTCATCCTGAGAAAGATCATATGTTCTTTTTGAACCATCTATTCTAGCAAGTTTTAAAATCTTTACAGCCAGAGGCCTACCTACACCATATACATATGGCAGTGCAGCATCTATCCTTTTATTAACAGGAATATCAACTCCTGCAATTCTAACTTGTACGTTAGCCATAATTATCAATTAAATAAATAATTATCCCTGTCTCTGTTTATGACGAGGAGATCTTCTACAATAAACGTAAATGGTACCACTACGCTTTACTATATAACACTGTGCACAAATTTTCTTCACAGAAGATCTTACCTTCATAAATACATTTAATACCTATATATAATACGCCCTCGAGTCAAATCATATTTAGATAGCTCTACTTTAACTCTATCTCCAACTACAATTTTAATATAATGCATTTTCATCTTTCCAGATAAATAAGCATATACTTCTTTTTGATTTGCATCAAGAACTACTTTAAATGACAAGTCAGGATACGCATCCTTCACAATACCATCTAGTTCAAATTTATCCTTTCCTGACATAATATTCTTACAGTATGAAAGCTATTATAACAAAGAAGTATTATACATGCAACACAAAATTAATAAAAATGTAAGTTATCAAAATCTAATATTAGAATCCCTCACATTTTGATCCCTGTCAAAATAGAAATCTGCATTTACAAATTTACCTTTTAATACATACGGCAACCACAAATTATCATCTGTCCACATATTAGAAAATGGTATTCTATCAATATTAAACCATTGAGGAAACATTTCTTCACTCTCGTGAATAGTACCCTCCCAGTTTAAAATAAGATATACACTAGCTTGCTGATCCAACCCTTTATCAGGACTTACCTCAGGAAAATAAAAGTTTAGAATGGCAACCTTCATATATTCTACAGGAATAATCCCTATTTTCTCTTGTGTCTCTCTAATCATTGCATCTACAATAGATTCATTTTCCATACATTTACCACCGACTCCATTCCATTTACCAACTCCAAATCCCCTCTTTTTATAAGCGAGTAAAACTTCATTTTCCTTAACAGGAAAAGCTAATGTAACTTTCCTCAAATTAGGACTACTCTCAGGTGATCTTAATGCTTCCATAGTGGAGGATTATACTAAATACAAAAAATATTACTACCATCAAAATGGTATAATTAATTCCATATTATGTACAGCAAAGAAGACATAGATAAAGTCAAAAGGATTAGCAATATAGTAGATATTGCAAATGAGCATTTAAAATTAAAAAAATCTGGAAGATCATACTTTTCCCTATGCCCATTTCACAATGAAAAAACACCTTCTTTTTCAATTAATGAAGATCTACAGTTTTACTACTGCTTTGGATGTGGCGAAACAGGAGATATCATTAAACTAATAGAAAAATTAGAAAACCTAGACTTCACAGAGGCATTAGAATCCTTAGCAAAAAGATACTCTATCAATATATCTAAAAAATCTGGACATTCAGTTTCTGCTAAAAGCAATATATTCCAACTAAATCTTGAAGCTGTATCTTTTTTTCAGCAAAAATTAAAAGAGAGTAAAATTGCACTAAAATATTTAAAGTCTAGAAATATATCGGACGAAAGTATTAAAAGTTTCAAAATAGGTTATGATCCTGAAGGAAATAGTTTAAGTAAATATTTAATATCTAAAGGTTATAGCAATGAAGTATTAATTAAATACGGACTATCAAAAGAGAACAGAGGAATACAGGATAAATTTAGAAATAGGATCATATTTCCAATACAAAATATAAAGGGGGAAATATTAGGATTTACATCTAGAGCAATACTATCTGACACAATCCCCAAGTACCTAAATTCACCGGAAACAGAAATTTTTCACAAAAATGAAATTCTCTATGGGATAAATCTTGCAAAAGAAGCTATTATTACATCAGATTATGTAATTATCACTGAAGGGAATATAGATGTAATAACTGCATATCAAAATGGAATAAAGAACATAGTAGGAATACAAGGAACAGCAATCAGCCTCAGTCACCTTAACACACTAAAAAGATATACAAAAAATATATATGTAGCATTTGATTCAGACAATGCAGGATACAAAGCTTTCCAAAAAAGTGCTGACTTGGCACACAAGTCAGATTTCAATTTGAAAGTACTAGATATAAAAGGAGCAAAGGATATTGATGAATCTATTAACAAATATGGAGTTAAAGAATTTCACAATGTGATGGTAAATGTAAAAGACTACATATCCTATACTATAGAAAAGGAAACGGAAAATATTTCAACAAAAAATTATGAGAGTAAAATCAAAGCTGCAGAAAAAGTAATGCCTGTTATAAATCAAATATCAAACCCAATAAAGAGAAGCTACTTTATATCAGAACTTTCTAAGGCTATAGATATTCCATTTGAAGCTATCAACAAGGTACAAAATAGCATACAACAAGTAAAAAAGACAGACAATAATAGTATCCAAAAACAAAACAGAACTAATACAAACGAATTTTACTTTCTCTACTTAATACTTCAATCTGAAAGATTATCAAAGATTGGACTAAACAGTATCAAAGAGGAATATTTACAAGACAGTATTGCAAGGAGAATTTATGTTCATCTTATAAAACATAATTTCAAGAAAGACATAGATAAGATTAGTATAGAAATTTACAAAAGAATAAATATAGAAAGCATACAATCTGAAAAACAAGATGAAATTGAAAAACAGACAAAGGAAATATTATCTGTAATAAAACTTATTAAAAATGCATATATTAGAAAAGAAATAAAAACCCTTAAAGGGGATATATCAAAATCAAAAGATAAAGAAGAGATACTTAAAAAGGTTGAAAAATTAGCCTCAGAATATATACAATAATTTACCCAAAACAATTGACAAACCTATATATTTAATGTTATAATGTATTTTGTCTTTTCGTCTTGAGAAGGTTTAAACAATTTACTTTACTCAAGAGTTTATTTTAGAAATCAAAGACAATAGTTAATGAACAAAATATATAAAGTACCCGTAGGTATTTTAATTGTCATTATCATTTTCATTGCTCCTTTAATATTATTCTCTCAAAAACTTTCAGTATATAGAATACCTAATAAGGCTAAAAGCTTAGCCGTAGAGGAGATCGTTCTTACTACAAAGGTTACTCCTAACCCAGAGATATCTGCTACAGTAACAACACAGACGTTCTCAGTAAGATATGCATCTACATCTGGAAGAGGAGAGGCAGAATATATAAATGTGATTAATGCAGCCGCTTTGGAATATAATGTATCCACATCATTACTTGAAAGTATTCTTTCATGTGAAAGTGGATATAACCCAAACGCATATAATCCATCTGGTGCATCAGGAATTGCACAATTCATGCCTTCAACTTTTTACGGAAGTTGGAACCCATATAGAAGTGAAGGTTTATGGAATCCAGATGCTCAAATTTATGCAATGGCTCTAAAAATTTCTGAAGGAGGACTTAACGCTTGGGTTTGTAGATAATAAACAAAAAAGACCACTCAAAAAGTGGTCTTTTTTTATATTTACAAGTACAAATTATTTACTGTTTGGATTTGCCTTATTATAAGCTTCTATAGATTTATAAACCTTAGAAGATGGTGACAAGTCTGACGTATATATAACATGACTAAGTTGAATCCTTAATTGATCTACAGGACCAAAAGAAACACTTGATCCCAGATGTACAAGCGAATATTGAGGATTAGTACTACTACTTGAACTACCATTAGCAAGATTTAGGTAAAAAACATCACTAAGATACAACCACCCATTATAAAAACCATCTATTTTCCCAAAATATACAACAGATGTAGAATTCCCATCAACTGCAACAGCTTGATATCCAGAGGACCCACTAACTGGAGAATATTTTGTCATACCGAGAGGAAAACCACTACCTATATTCCCAAAAAACCTAGTATATACAAAATATAAAATCACAACTATTATTAATATAACAACAACAACCCAAATACCTTTTACCTTTGATAGAAAAGAGTTGTTACCATAACCCGAATCATTAGAATATTTTGAAAAATCACCAATAGTTTCACTCATAATTTTTATTTCTCTATTGATAACATTTTAATTTTTTTTTGTCAATTAAGAACAGGAAAATACAGGGAAAATACAGTTCCTTTATCCTTTGCAGAATCTACAGTAATATTACCACCTAATTTTTCAATACCTATTTTAGAAAGGTACAATCCAAGACCAATTCCTGAATAATCATATTTTAGAAGACTAGTATTTCTAGTAAATGGCTGGAATAATTCCTTCATTGCTTTATCATCCATACCAATACCACTATCAGAAATGCTTAAAACAAAGAAATCCTTTTCTTTACGCAGAGAAACTGAGATAATCCCATTATCATTGTTAAATTTTATAGAATTGGATATTATATTGGAAACAATAATTTTAAATATTCTTCTATCTGTCTTTATATTCTTAATATCGTTTAAAGATACACCTATAGACAAATGTTTATCATTTTCCTGAGAAGCAATGATTTCCCCAATTTCTCCTTCAACATCTATATTTTCTACAGAAATAGGATTTTTTTCACTTTCAAAAAAAATTAAGCTTAATATTCTTTCAACAATATCATTTAGTTCAGTTAAAGAAAGTCTTACTCTCTCTATTATCTTTATGTCTTCATTGGTTAAATTCTGATTTGATTTTAGTATATCTAGATATCCTAAAGAAGATGTTACTGGGGTACGAAGATTATGAGATACAAGGTATATAAAATCCTCCTTTATCTTATCAACAGACATAGATTTACCTAAAAGGTCACTAAGTTTATTCTTCAATCCATTAATACTATTCTCTATTTCATTTAATTCTCTATTATAAAATTTAGGAGAGAAATTTAAGTCTCCCAAATTCACCATTTCTGATAATCTTTTTACATTATCTAAATCTATACTATTACGAGATACAACTATTAACAGGACAAGTATAAAAGCTGTAATTAAAACAAAAAAACAAATAGAAGATATTCTTAAATTAAAAAGAAAAAAGTAAACAAAAGAGATAAAGACATAACACAATATAAACAAATATATTTTTAAACTACTTCTCATTAGCGTACAAATATCAACCAAGTAAAGTACTACCAGATTTTGCATCAAGAGCTATTAATAATAGCACAGTTGCAATAATAAAATAATCACTAGGTTTGAACAGTACCCTCATAGAAGATATAAAAAAACCAAATACACCAAATACCAATGCGATAATACCCAACCAAAAAGCAATTTTCTGTATTACCTTAGAATCCTTTTCTCTTTCTGACATACAAAACACCTCCTCACTTATTTTTTAAATTTTGCTTTATAACTTTCAATACCATCTTTAACAAATTTTAAAGCATAATCTTTATCTTTCCATCCAAGTAAGTTTACATATTTATTCTTCATTAACTTTTTATAATTAGAAAAGAAAAATTCAATTTCTTTAATACGATGATCATTAATGTCACTAAGATCTTTAACACTATTAAATACAGGATCATCAACGGGAACTCCAAATACCTTATTATCCTCTTCACCAGAATCATCCATATTAAGCAACCCTAAAACTCTCATCTTAATAACAATTCCTGGATACATAACCTGAGAACATAAACATATAGCATCAGCACTATCATCATCGGAAGCATTCCAGCACTGAGGAATAAAACCATATTCAACGGGGTAAGGAAGAGGAGCATAAGAAGCTCTATCAAGCATAAATACACCTAAATCCTTGTTATACTCAATCTTACCATAACTACCTCTTGGATTCTCTACAACAAGATAAACTTCTGAGGAAATATCTTCCCCTGTAGGCAGATCATGAAAAAGATTCTTCATAAAACAAAAAAAATAAAATAAAAATTTAAGTACTACAATAATGACATACAGTAACTAACGATAAGCTACCACATTGATAAAAAAAATACAATAATTCAAAATGTAAGAGATTGGATTTTCAGTGGTCATTGTATTTTATGAATAAATATTTAAAAACAATATTAATAATATTCACACTAATAATAGTATTTATCCATCTTGTATTTGCACAAAATAACGAGCAAGGGATTGCACAAAACTACCTTGCACTAACACAAGGAATTACTTCAGGAGAAATTGTATCACTAATACAAAGAGGTTTATTAGTAGGAGTATATCCAACATCTGGTAATAATGCATCAAATATGTTTGGAGTGATTAATACGAATCCATTAGTAGATGTAGGTATTCAATCTCCTAATATGCTACCAGTTGTTACAAGTGGAAAGGTTAGCGTATTAGTATCAAATATCAATGGAAATATAAGTATAGGGGATATTATAACATCCTCTCAAATACCTGGAATCGGAGCAAAAAATACGCAATCAGGATATATATTAGGAACAGCATTAGAAAATTTTAATCAACTTAATACTATAAAAACAGAAACAATCTCTGGAAAGAAAATAGAAATAAAAAGCATGACAGTATTACTTGGTATACAAAAATATAATGACCCTGGAGCATTAGAACAATCAATAGTAAAACTAGACTCAAGTATTACTGGAAAAACTATTTCATTTGTACGTATAGTTATGGCAACTATAATATTCCTACTTGGATTTGTAACATTTATATATGAAATTTCTGCAACATCAAAACAAGCAATAAAAGCTATATCAAGAAATCCTATGTCAAAGAAAACAGTTCAAGCAAGTATGTGGTGGGTAATAATGATAGTCACATTAATTTTCATACTATGTCTTACAACAAGTTACATACTACTAATGTTTTAAACATATAGAAACAAGGTCTATTGAAATACTTCCTTAAATATGGCAATAATATAGGGATTATGTATAAACAATGTAGTTACATAACATACGGAATTATATTTATATTTACTTCAATAGGGTTATTATTTGTATACCCTATTATTTCAAATTTAGTTAATGCAACAAGCCTAACACCTCTTTCTGATACATTGTCTATTTCAGGAGGATATGGAACTTCAGGGCCAGAAACAATAAACACATTGGGAGTAAGCCATTCAATTACATATACATCACCATCTCTATCATCAGGAGACACAATCACAGTATACATACAAACAGGATCTACTATCGGAGGAGGAGAATGTAATTGTGGATTTTCATCTGTTGCAGTAACATCTGGAGCAAAAACCACAGAAAATGGAACAACAATTGCTACTAATACAAACTATACTGTAGCAACCAATGTAACAGACTCAAATTATCCTAATTACACATTTACCTCTATTACCATTACGACAACTGGTGCAATACCATCAGGTGCATCAGTAATAATATCAGGGATTACTGCAACAAACCCTCCAACAGTAACAAGTAGTACAAATCAATATTTAATTGATATTACAGACACAAATGGAGATGACGGGTCACTAGCCATTCCAATAATTACCAATGGAAGTGTTACAGTAACAGGAGTTGTTCCACCAACAATAACATTTAACTTATCATCAAATAGTACAAGCTTTGGAGTTATGCAGATAGGGACAGTTAATACATCAACACCTTCTACAACTTTAACACTTAGTACAAATGCTAAAAGTGGAGCAGAAATAAGTGTATATGATCAAGGAAATGGGACAACATCAGGCATGTACAGTTCATTAGATAACCACACAATACCATCATCATCAACAACGCTAACGGCAGGAACTGAAGGATATGGCATAAATGCATCAGTAACATCCACCAACGGAACAGGAGGAGTAGTTGGATCATTAACAATACAAAATCCATATAATGGGACAGGAAATTCAGTAGGGGCATTATCCACTACATCACAAGAGTTAGCATCAACATCTTCTCCCTTATATATAGTTACAACACAAGTTAATTATCTTGCTTCTATATCAGTAACTACTCCATCTGGTGTATACCAAGATCAAGTTACATATATTGCAACAGGTAACTTTTAAAAAATTATCTAAAATGAAAAAAGTATATACAGGAACACTATTATTTATAATATCAATATTTATACTAAATTCTAAAATATTAGCAAATACTATTAACTTTACAGAAAATCCTAATTCATCAAATTCAGCTTATGAAGCAGTGGGCATAGGAGGGATTACAATATCTCCGTTGGTAAACACTCTCGTTATATCAAAAGGTCAAACAATATACCAAAATATAACTGTATACAACGATAATAAAACGCCAACTACACTCTCAGTAAAATTTGCAAACTTTATATCCAGAGATCCATTTGGAGACCCTCAATTCAATGGACTAACAAACAAAGCAACAATCTCTGATCAAAATTTAAATATAAACACAGTAAACAGTATTACAGTACAACCAGGTAAATCTAGAAATATATCAATTGAAATAAAAGCAAAACAAAATGCAGAACCAGGTGAAGATTTTATAGCGGCATTTGTACTATCTAAAGGTGAGACCTCGTCAAATATAAATATTAATAGTGCTGTAGGATCTCTATTTTTAATTAGAATAAATGGAATAGTTAAGGAAAGTGGTTTTATTAAAAGCTTCACAGAGACAAAAAATGTATATGTGTCAAACCCAATAAATTTCGATGAAAATTTTGAAAATACAGGGAATGTCCACTTAATCCCTCAAGGTGAAATACAAATCTATAACATTTTTGGTGATGAAGTTGAAACAATTCCTGTTAATGTCAACAGAGGAATTGTTCTCCCTATAGGAGTCAAGAATAGAATATTCACTCAAAGTTGGAACCCTACAAAATTTTTATTGGGAAAGTATACTGCAAAATTATATCTAACATATGGAACTAATTCAGTTACTACAATAGAGGCAACTTCTTCCTTCTGGATTATTCCTCTCTGGTCTATTATTATAGTAATAGTAATTATAACAGTGATTGTAATATGGCAAATACTATCAAGAGTACAAAGACAAAAATATTATTAATACTATTAGTATTACTTTGTATTATATCTACTACACAAAGTGACACTTATGCGGCACCAGGAAACCAAACACAGTCAGTAACTGTTGGAGGATATGTCCCTTTACTAAATAATTGGGCCTCAACTATATCAGGAAATGCAGAAGTACAATCAAACCCAGAATCAATGCAATATAACAAGAAAGTAAAGATTAAAATTACGATATATGGAAACAATAAAAAACCACTGATGCTACAAAGCATAGAAATATCTTCTCCTCAACAAGGAAAGGATCTAAAATTAATTCAGCCTCTACATCCTACCAACAGAGAAGGCATAACATATGCATGGGCATTGTCTACATACCCCAATACAACAAATTACACAATAATAGCTACAGACACAACATATTTTGAATCACCAATAGTTCTTGCAAAATCAATTAACATCCCGTATTATCCTTCTCTTTCAATAGAAAACATAATTCAAAATTATAAAAAGATATATTTTATACTAGATATAATTTTCATTATCATAACTGTCATCTTAGGAGAGAATATCTTTTCACTATTAAAGAAAAAAAGAATATATCCACCTATAATATCAACGGCATCTTTAGTATTTTCAATTTTCATACTATATCAGGTAACAAAACCCATAGAGCTTGTAATATCAACGATTATACTTATATTTGAAATACATATAATTATAAAAGCAATACCAAAAGAAATAGATGAACAGATAATATGAAAATTAGAATAATATATATAACAATATCCATACTATTTATAATGTCATTATTTGTTCCCATATTTATTCAAACACATGCTGCCAATTTGTCACCAATAACAGATGAGATGTCAAATGAAACCTTAAATGGGATTAGTTCACATAATATTACATTTGATGCAATTTCTGGTATAGCATCAGGAGGTTCAATTACAATAACATTTCCCTCAGAATTTACATCCATATCAACAACATCGGCAACATCAAGTTTTTCCAGTAGTTCATTCTCTACTTCAGGAAATAAAGTTACAATTAACAACACAGGAGCATCTATACCTCCAGGAACAAATGTCAGTATCTCAGGAATAACGGCAAACAATCCACCAAACCCATCTACATCAGGAAATCAGTATGTCATAAATGTATCTGATTCTTCTGGAGATAGTGCATCATTAGCGGTAGCAATAGTAAACTCAAATGGAAATGGACTAGATGGGACATCATATAAACAGACAATAACTATTAATAATTCATCATCTTCTACCACACTAACTAATTATCAGTTAGAATTAAACATAAATACAGAATTACTAATACAAAATGGACAAATGCAATCTTCGTGTGCAGATTTAAGATTCCAAGACAGCCTAGGAAATAATTTAAGTTATTGGTTAGAACCTAATACATGCAATAGTACAGATTCGATCATTTTTGTAAAAGTACCTACAATACAAGCATCTTCAAATACATTAATATATATGGACTATGGTTCACCACAAGCAACATCACAAAGTGATGGAAGTACAACTTTCCCCTTTTTTGATAATTTCTCATCATCAACACTAAACAGTTCTATCTGGACTTCATCAGGAGGAAATGGATGCTATACAATTACATCAGTAGGGATAAGCATTACCTGTGGTAGTATATATACAAATAATGCTGTAGGGTCACAACCAGGGCTTATTACAGAAGCGCAAATGGAATGGTCGAATTTCTATGTAGGGCAATACTCAGGACTTGAAATAGCAAATTCGCAAAGTACAGGAGGAAATAACAGTGGATCCAATGCTCTAGCATATGACATGAATAATGCCACTAACCAAATACATACATGGGCTGCAGACGGCACTACAAATGGATATAATATAGACAGTGGAGATATATCCTTTACAGGATATGAGAATACTCCATATATACTAGGGTCTGCAATAACTTCGTCAAATATAATCTTTTATGAAAATCGCAATCAAACTAACTCATATACAGGAACTTGGGCATATCCATACTATATATATTTAGGAAATTTTACTGGTTCTGCGTCAGGTTCAGGAAGCATACCACCTATAACAGTAAATTGGGTATTAACTCGAGAATATGCAGCAAATATGCCTACAGTAACACTTGGAAGTGTTGAAGATTTATCCAATTCTGGAAATGTAAATTTGTCTGTAAGAGTTAACCCCTATATTACATTTTCTCTATCTTCAAACTCTCTCTCATTTGGTATTATATATCCTACAGCAGTTGCTGAGATTTCCAACTCTATTACAGCAAGTACAAATGCAGCATTAGGAATGAATATTATAGTTCAAGACCAATATGCGGGGTTAAAAAACACAGGTTCAGGACATGTAATTCCATCATCGTCAACAACCTTGACACCTAACACAGAAGGTTTTGGAATAAATGCAAATAGCACTTCATTGACAGTTAAAGCCCCATATAATGGAACAGGAACAACAGTTGGTGCACTTTCAAACTCGTATAGTAGTTTTATATCATCCATTGGGCCCATAAATAATTCCAACGCTACAATTAATTACTTAGCATCAGTATCCACAGCAACAGAAGAAGGTACATATACAGACAACATTAATTATATAGTGTCTGGAAACTTTTAAAATGAGACAAATAAAGACTGTATCTGCTATCATCTGCCTACTTACATTAATATTTACAACAACAGGTAGGATATATGCATCTTCAGTCTCTCTAAATATCCACCCATCACTTTTAGTACTTAACGCATCAATTGGACAAAAGTATCAAGAAGTAACATATTTTACAAACCAAACAAAAGAAAATTTAAAAATAATTGCTTATACCTCAGGATTTAGTGAATATAAGAATACTAATCACCCTATATTTATAAAAAATGACAATGAAAAAAAATGGATAAACATCCCAAATTACCCTAAAACAGTAGACAGCAATAAGAGCATAAAAATAAAATATAGTGTCAATATACCACAAAACGCATCTGCAGGAAGTCATATGTTATCAATCATTATTAAAGAAAACTCAGGACAAATTAGCGTATCACTAGCGACATTAATAATTGTTAATATTGCAGGAAATATTAACGTGAAAGGAGTTATTGATAAATTTTATACACCCAATCTCATTATGTTAAAAAATAAAGTTCCATTCACAATAGATTTCCATAATTATGGGAATATCGTACTATCCCCTTCAGGGTTTATAAATATATATAACCTGTGGGGTAAAAAGGTCACCAGTATACCTATTAATTCTACAAATTCATTAACATTACCAGGATACACTAGAGAGTACTCCTCTGAATGGAATAATAATAAAAATATTTTAAATCAAATAGGATACTACAAAGCAAAAATATATTTAACCTATGGAGTTCAAGGACAAATTTATAATGTAAGTGATCAAATAAATTTTATAGAAATAAACTGGAAAGAAGCTTTAATTACACTACTTATTTTGATAATATTTGGAATGTATATAATACGAAGAAGAAAATGAAAAAATTAATAATAGTCATATCAATAGTAACCATTATTATATTTATAATCCCTAAGATAACTATTGCTCAAAATTATATATCAACAAATTATATACTCTCTGATCCAGTATTTGGAGAAGCTGGTCCATATATGTCATCTTCAAATTTTCAGTTGGGTAATGTACTAGGACAAACGGTATCAGGAGAGTCTCAAAGTACAAACTACATTTTAAACTCAGGATTTGAGTACTATGCAGGACAATCAGTACCATCCATAACCCTTACATTGAATACAAATAATATAAATATTGGAAATTTAAACCCCAATACACTAACAATAGCACCTACAGAATCTGCTATAACTATAAACTCAAACTCAGAATTTGGATATAACCTTTACATATCTCAAAATAAAGATTTGACATCTACAAATGGGGATACTATTCCATCTGTAAATAATGGAGCAACAACTACATCAGCAGCATTATGGAACAGCAATGCATATTACGGACTGGGATATAATTGTACAGTATCAAATACATATATTAGTACAGTACTATCAACTAACCCAATTGCATTTTGGACACTAGGAGAGACATCAGGAACAGAGTCATATGATTCTACAGGGAATGGAAATAATGGAACATACACAGGAGGGTATACTCAAGGGTACTCTGGTCCAATTTCAAATTCAAATCTAGGAAACTCTACATATTTCAATGGATCAAATTCATATATTAATTTACCACAGAGTATAATACTAAATTCATACAATAACTACACATACTCAGGATTTTTTAAAACAACATCAGATGGAATTATTCTAGCCTATCAAGATCAATCAGCAGGGGCACACACACCACTTGCATATGTAGGAACAAATGGGAAATTTATAGCTGCAAATGGTGGAGGTAATGCATATTATGTTATGAGTCAAAATATAGTTAATGACGGAAGATGGCATAGTTTTACAATTACACAAAACAGTTCTAATGATTTACTTTCTCTATATATAGACGGAACATTACAAGGAACAGTAAATGACCCAATAACACTAATAACATCAATGACATATAATCAAATTGGATATGGATATGCAGGAGGAGGATGGCCTTATAGCAATTCTCCATTTCCCTTTAAAGGACAGATTGCAGATGTAGCAATATATAACACAGTACTAACATCTACACAAATTACAAACATATACAATAGTATCTTTCAATCAAATGCACCACTATGCAATACAGATTTTATCTCATCGTCATACTATAGAAAGCTATCAACTACCCCAACAGAAATAGCATCATATTCTGCAGAGACAATAAGCCCGCAAACGGTAAATGTAGGATACCAAATTAATGTGGGTAATCTACAAGCAGCAGGAGTATATAGTAATGTTATATCTTTCACTATAAGTGGAAACTTTTAACAAATTATGAAAAAAATATTTTTATCTATACTACTGACATTAATTATATTTACCTTTACACTAAAAGTGGCTTATGCTTCAGAGAGTATTAGGGTCACACCGGCATACATATCATTACATGAAAATGGAGGACAAAGTTCATACGAAAACCTATCTATATTCAATAAATCAACTCAAACACTAAAACTAACCATAAATCCTGAACAAATAACATATAATAGGAAAAAACTAATATATACTCCTAAAAATAATAATATATTAAATATGGCGGGGTGGATTAACCTATCAAAAACTAGTATAAACATTTCTCCACAAAGCACTATAAATGTCCCACTAGTAATTAACATTCCTAAGAACACCCCAAATGGATCGTACAATGGAGGAATACTAATTGCAGTCACACAATCCCAAAAAGGAAATATAACTATTAATGGGAATATAATTATTAATGTTTTTATAAATGTTGGACCATCTAAAGAAAAAATTAGCAACTTGAGTATTACAATTAAAAAGTATCCTAAGATAACTTTTGTAAATAATGTACCAATATCATACAGAGTATATAATGGGTCAGATTACAACAATGCATTTTTGAATAATATATACAATAAAGGAATATTCAATGAAAAAAAGATATCGGGACCAAAACTGATAAATATTCTCACAAAACAAGAAAGAGATGAGGTACAAACGATTCCTCTTTACATAGGATACAACAAGATCAATATACATATACAGAACATAGGAAATAGTACAACTCAAGATGAATATATAACGATAGTATATTTACCTTACTATATAAGTATACCTTTCATTATAATACTACTTACAATAACATTACTTATTATAAAAAGAAAAAATAAATTTAAAGGTTAGCCTTTAAAATTGTATATACCTCCAATTTTCTTATATGTAATTCCGCAATTATAACAGGATAATTTGTTCAAATTACCCTTACACTTTGGGCAACAGAAAATATCTTCAATATTTGTAAAAGCTTCTTTATTAGTAATGTTTTTTTTAATAGCATGGACAAATATACTCGGACCAAAAAATGATTTTTTAAAAAGAGGCTGAAATGTTCTATCCAATGATACAAGAAACTTTGTATTAAAAATTTTTTTAGCATACCCATTTCTAAAATTTGAAATAGAAAAAGAATTTTTTATTATGAATCCTGATTTCTTTAAAATAGATATTATATATGCATACCTAAAGTTAATAAAAATTTGAGAATCCTTCCAACCTTGACTATCCTTTTTATGTTTTTGAAAATATACATCATTATTCTTAAAATCATGGTCAAATATGTGTTTGATCTTTGCGATAAAATGATCTTTATTTGCAAATTCTAATATAAGATCATCATTTATAACTCTTGATATCTCCTCTAAGGCATCAGAAGGATTTTCTATATGATGCATTAACCTGACAGACATTGCATGACGAATACTTCCATCCTTAAAAGGCAGATTATAAACATCAGCACATACTCTAATTAAATTTTTATCAGCATTTTTTAAATTTTTAATAGAATAATCCAGTAATATTGGAAATTTAAAATTCTTATAAAGGCTAGATAAACGACCATATCCACCACCTATATCTAAAAAAGAAGAATCATCAGGAGAAATCAGTTTCTTTAAAAATGCGACTTCTGATAAATGCTCATACGATCTTCCATTCCAATAATCACGATAGTCATAACTGCTGGAATCATAATCTTGAACTTGTGTCATAATTAGATGTAAGTGTATATCTATTTTGTATTTAGAGCAAGCTTTATTGTCTCAAAATAAAGTTTAAAATTTATTTTAGTAAACCTATTTTGTCACAAACCCTTGTTCCAAGAAATTTAAGAGTGGTATAAGTTTAACCTCTGTATGACCAACACTGAGTTTATTATCTATTATTCCATCAGTTATGACAAACCTCTCTTTGATATTCTTTTGATATATATCTTTAAAAAATTGAGGACTCAGAGAATTAACCACACTTTCTCTAAGATTATTATATTTAGACTCAACAAATAATATATCGTCTTGCCCTAAGGTAACAACAAAATCTATTTCATTTGATTTTCCACCAGAAAAGTAATATATATTTTCAGTGCCATAAAGTGCAGATAATTTTAAAAATACCGCATTTTCAACCAAAGATCCAACATCAGAAAAACCCACAAAGCTATTTCGCATACCAAGATCGCTGAAGTAATATTTTTTGGGAGCGTATAACATTTCATTTAAACTCATGGAATATTGGTAAACTTGATCAATTAATCTGACCTCTTTTAAATAATCTATATAGTTTATTACAGTTTTGCTGTCTATACCAAGAACCTTCGCAATTTTATTCGAAGATGTCCTAAATCCTATTTGTTTTGCCAATATTTGGCATATATCAAAAAGAAATCTGTTATTTTGCACATTATGGGATTTAAGAATATCCTTTTCGATAATATCTCGTAATAGATCATTTAAGTAGTTTGGCTGTTTTTCTAGAACATATTCAGGATAACCACCATAATACAAGTAATCTCCTACTTCATTATTGCTATGATGAAATTCCCGAAATTCATTGAAGGATAAAGGATAAACATTCATATAGGTTGATCTTCCCGTCAACAGTGCTTTATTATCTTCAATAAGTTTGCTAGATGACCCAGAACAAATAATTTTAGATTTAAACAGAGGTAGGTCATATAGAGATTTTAATACTTGATTCCTGTTTGGAAAATAGTGAATCTCATCAAGAAAAATGTATTTGAAATTTGATTCTGCAAGATATGTATATAAATCTAAATTATGTAAATTTGTGTTATCTAAACTTAGATATAGTATATCTCGAGGAGGGACACCTTCACTTAATAGCTGGTAAATATATTGAAAAATTATTACTGTCTTTCCAACTCTCCTGGATCCAAATAAAAACAAAATTTGTCTATTTGTTCTACAAAGAGTAGATATCTGATCAAGATATAAGGATCTTTTAATACCTAAATCCATATACTTTCCTTCAAACCATGGATTCAACAGTTCTATGGACATGTTTTGTTGAGAGTTTATACCCATGGAATTATATTACACTAATTCCTAAGGTATATCAATACCTTAGGAAAACATTCCTGTATAATACTAAGTATACGAATTTCAGTGAGAAAATGATAGTTTATTATAAAGATCAGATATTAATATTTATCAAAGCATAGATTATTAAAATTTCTTAATTTTATCTAATCATGACCCATATTTTTATTTAGAGCAAGCTTTATTGTCTCAAAAGGAAGTTTAGCGCATTTTAATCTTGTGGGAGATAAACTGACCCCAACAGTGTTATAAATATCATCAAAAGAGATCTCATCTAAAACTTTATTCCAATTTTTACCGACCATATATTCTGAAAGGACAGAAGTAAAAACTTGAGAAATAACACAACCTTTTGCATCATACCCTACATCTTTAATCACATCATCTACAACATTTATATAAAAAGTAATTGTATCTCCACATAATGCATTCTCACCTTCCTGTTTTATGTTATAAACATCAATAGACTTTTTATTTTTCTGATTTTTATAAGCTTCAATAATAAAAGACTGAAGCAAAGAAGAATTATCCATTAAATTAATTAAAATAATTAACTATTTTATCTAAAGAATATACTAACTTGTCAATATCAGACCTATCATTATAGATTTGCAAACTACACCTTGTAAGGGAAGAAACGCCAAGAGAAGACATAAGAATTTGAGCACAATGATGTCCAGCTCTAACAGCTATATTATTTTCATTAAGAAGTGTAGCAATATCATGAGAATGCAGACCATTTATATCAAAGGAAATAATCCCTGAAAGGTTACCTTCTCCATATACATGAAGACCTTTAATACCTTTTAATTTTTTAACAGCATAGGAGCTCAAATCTTTTATATAGTCTGAGATATTACCTATACCAATGCTATCTATGTAATCAATTGAACTTGAAAAAACAGAAACATCTGCAAAATTTTGAGTTCCAGGTTCGAATTTAAAAGGAGAACTCTTAAAAACAGGAAATTCTTTTGTAACAGAAGAAATCATCTCTCCTCCACCAAATACAGGATCAATTTCAGATAAAATTTCATTTTTACCATAAAGTATACCTACCCCTGTAGGGCCAAACATTTTATGAGCAGAAAAAACATAAAAATCACATCCAAGTGATTTAATATCAATTTTCATATGAGACACAGCTTGAGCACCATCGACAATTACAGTACACCCAATTTTATGGGCCAATCTTGATATATAAGATATGTCATTTACACATCCAAGAACATTAGAAACATGAGTAATAGATAAAATTTTAGGTTTAAATTCTAAAAATTTATCTAGATCTTTTAGTTTTCCTTCCTTTGAAACAGGAACATACTCAATATTAAAACCAATATTTTTAGAAAGTATTTGCCATGGAACAATGTTAGAATGGTGTTCCATCTCAGTAAGCAAAACAAGGTCTCCTTTTTTGAGTTTATTTTTTGCATAAGTATAGACTATGAAGTTAATCCCATCGGTTGTGCCTTTTGTGAAAATAATTTCAGAAGATGAAACATTTAAAAAATCAGCTACTCTAGATCTCGTATTTTCATAAAGAGCAGTAGCTTCCTCAGACAAATTATATATACCTCTGTATATATTTGCATTATAATTTTCGTAAAATTCTTTTAATTTATTAATAACAATTTGAGGTTTTTGGGTCGTAGCTGCACTATCAAGATACACAAGATCTGATCCATTTAACTTTG
The DNA here is from genome assembly GCA_027459825.1 of bacterium. GTDB lineage: Bacteria > Patescibacteriota > Dojkabacteria > JAKAPS01 > JAJZLI01 > JAJZLI01. Next base: position 11,030 of record DAIDGT010000010.1, on the reverse strand, counting down.
TGTTTGTAAATATAGGAAAATCCTTTTTATACATATAGTTATATAACAGATTTATAACCCCCATTTTCTAACATTTCAGCAAGAGAGATATCTCCGTTTTTTACAATCTTACCAGAATGCATTATATGGACACTATCAACATTAACCTTCTGTAGTATCCTTATATGGTGAGTAATTATAAGAAAACTCATTCCTTCCTTTTTTAATTTATTAATACCTAAAGACAGTAAAGATAGACTGTCAATGTCAACTCCTGAGTCAACCTCATCCAATATTGCAAGCTTTGGTTTCAATACTGCAATCTGCAGCAATTCCATTCTTTTCTTTTCTCCTCCCGAAAAGCCAACATTTAAGTTCCTGTTAAGAAAAGTATCTTTTATACCAAATTCTCTTGCAATATTTTTCAAATCTTTAATGAATTCAAATATGGATATTTCTTTTTTAAATTTTGCCTTATACGCTGCATAAAGAAAACTACCTACATTAACACCAGGTATTTCAACTGGATGCTGAAAAGCAAGAAATAATCCTTTTAGTGATCTTTCATGAACCTCAAGATTACTAATATCCTCATTATTAAAAAGTATACTTCCTGACTTGATATGAAGAGAAGGAGAGCCCATCAGAGAAAGTGCCAATGTACTCTTACCAGAACCATTTGGTCCCATAATGGCAGCAATTTCTCCTCTATTAATAGAAAGGTTAACTCCATTTAATATATGAGTATCATCTGCGTCAACAAATAATTTTTTAATTTCAATTATTTTCTGCATAAATTAAATCCTGTACTTTAATCTGATCAAGCTTATCAATTATCTCCATATTTATCTTCTCTAAAATTTTACGACTTCTACAAAATGAAGATTTATCGCAAGTTGAATGCATACACAATGTCATAGCTAGATTAAACCCAGAAGCTTCAATTACATTTTTAATAGATATATCGGATATAGGTCTTGCAACCTTATATCCACCTTGAACTCCTTCTTTACTTAGAATAAGCCCTCCTTTTGAAAGAGAATAAAGAATATTACGAGCAAAAGAAAGTGGTATTTTTGTCTTTTGGGAAATTGACCTCAGAGATACCCATCCTTCTTGACTTGCTATTTCTAAGATTATAAGAATACTGTAATCTGCTTTTCTTGTTAAATGCATATAACTTATTCTTTTATAGTATCAGTTTAATAAAGAGGAGTATATCACAATTGAGACAGTTTTGTATATAAAATATATTTTAATGAAGGGATTTTAATCTCTTATGTTCTGCAATAATTTTAGAATAATAAGAAGCTGATGGACGAGCAATCCTTTTTCTATTATCTCTACGATCCATTGCAATAAATCCAAATTTAGGCCAGAACCCATGATTCCATTCAAAATTATCTGTTAGTGACCAAGGATAAAACCCTTGTATATCTACACCATCTCTTACCGCATTAATAATAGCATTTACAGTCTCCCTAACATACCAACTTCTATATAAATCACGTGCATCAGCAACTCCACTTTCAGTTATAACAACAGGAAGATTATATTTTCTAATAGAGATAATAACATTATACAAACCTTGTGGATTCAAATACCATCCCATATCAGAACGAGGTTCATCTTGTGGCGACTGATATTTTCCAGACATAGGATTTAACCCAGATTTCACATTATGCATATAGTGATTTACTGCAATAAAATCCATGTGACCTATAAGCCTAGACAAGAATAACCTATTACTTAAAAAGTCTGAAACTTTTGCCCCCAAACGGTCAGAAAAATGGTTGTATTTAGGTTCTATTTGAGAAAGATTAAACGCAGAAGAAACTAAAATGCTAGGGTTAAACTTTTTTATAATATCATAAGCTCGTTTATGAGCCTCTATCAAATTATCAAATACTTTTTTCGCTCCAATAAAGTCATTTTTTTTCTCAGGAGGCCTTTCCCCTAAAATCCATCCTAATAGAGTATATATTTCAGATTCATTTATAATAATAATTCTATCTGGAAACTCATCTGAGAGAACATGTAATAAATTATTTGTATAGTCAGTAAAATCAGAAACAACATCTCTTTTCTCCCACACATCAGATCCCATCCAAAAAGGATTTGTATAATGGAACAAAGTTAAAGTAGTCTTCATCCTTTTGTTCTTACATTCTCTCAGAAACAACTTGTAATGATTAATAGCATCATGATCTAAAGGAAAAGATCTTCCTTCACGCAACCTACCACTTTCTACCCCAAACCTAATAGCATTCAAACCAATATCTGAATGCGCAATATTTAAATCCTCAATATCCATTCCCTGCCACCATCCTGCAGCATCACCTGATACATAATTATTAGGAACAGTAGCTTCTTTTTTTATTCTATCCCACATATCCTGGGTCAGGGTACCATTAGCATAGTCAACAGACATTCCTGCATGTTTAGCAAGAAAACCCGCCATACTTCTTTCAAACGCTCCCCAATCTGTTATTGGATATCTTCCCCAACCATCTCCCTCCTGCTGGTGACCTGATGTAGATACACCCCATTCAAAATTATTAGGTAGTAATTCTAACCCTTCAACTTCAACGGGCTCTTGTACCAGAGACTCCATACCATATTAATTAATTATATAAGGTATATAATTGTACAATAATATTGTGTACTTTGTATATACAAAAACAAAGGTATATAATCAAAAAATTAATGGAGACTGTTACTTTAGAAAGGGAAGCTCCACGTCCAAGAGGGAAAAAAAAGTTATATGTATCCTCAATGCCCAAACGCGAAAGCTTACAAATAATACAAAAGCTACAATCACTTATTGGAGAAATAAATCCTGAATTTATTCCTTATTCTATAAGTAGACTACATATGACAATATTCCATTTCGGAGATCCAATATCAGTATTTAATGCAATACAGCAACAAACATCATCCAGTATTAGCTTTCAAAAATATCAAGATATGTTGCCTTCACTCATACAAACATATAATGTAATAACTAATAAAATGGAAAGTTCCACGGTTACCCCACTGGAATTAGATTATTTTGGGAAATATGCAGTTTTAAAGGTAAGAGCACAACAATCATTCATACGAAGAAGAGAATACTTCAATGTAGCTACTCAAGTATACCTAAGACATTTTGGGGTATATGATACAGATTCATTTTGTTATTACAGCAAAGATTTATGGACAGCATCAAGAGAAAGGTATAACCCTCATATTACGCTAGGAACTATAGAACAAAGTAGTACAGACATATCACAAATTACAGGTATTAGTATTCCAAACATAGATATAGGAATGTCACGTCCATACATTGTCAATGAATATAAATATGAAGAAGGATAAAATCATGGCCAAATTTGATTACCATTATCATCTTTAAGTACAATTGCTAGTGTAGGACAACTCATTGCAGCCTCGAGTATAGTGTCATAATCGTCAATCTCATCAGCATATACGTATGCTTTTGCGTTCTCGTCAAGTTTAAAAGTAGATGGAGCAATAGAAATACAACTTGCAGCCCCAATACAAAGATCTTTATCAATGTAAATACGTATTCTTTTGGAATCTTTTGTGTTTAAAGTAGAGTTATCCTTTTGGTTCATTCTCTAAAGCTTTTACTTCTTTAACTTCAGGAAACTCATCCATCAAGATTTGTTCTATACCACCTTTTAGTGTAACAGCACTAAGAGAACACCCAACACAAGCACCAACCATTTCTACTGTCACAATATGATCTTTATATCCAACAAATTTGACATCTCCTCCATGAGAAAACAAAAATGGACGAATTTCATTTAATACATTCTCTATTTTTCTTTTCATAACAATTTTTAATTATACCATATCATGAAGACTTGCAAACAATACTATGAGTTATTGATTCTGTTGGGGCTATACCCCAAACGCCATCAGGGTCAAGTCCATTAGCATGAGTTCCTGTTGCTGTTACAACCGTTTGACCACCAGATTCAGATATTGTCATTGTAGGAGCTATACCTCCAGATAAATAAGCTGCTCCACCTCCTTCTTTACAAAAACCAATAACATAACCTTGAGGAACTCCTCCTAATCCACTACACCCAGGACCATTGGGACATGAATAGTTATCCCAAAAAAAATACTGAGTTTGCGACCCATCTGTAAAAACTCCAGCACATGGCCAACCATCAAATTGAGATGCGCCACCATTCGCTGCACCTTGAAGAACACTATCCTGTACATACCAATCATAAGGGGCACTACTTCTAGGACAATTACCTCCTGATCCCCCAGATTGGTAATCTGTCAAGCACACTTTATCATATGAAGAAGGACCACTACACTCATATACATTACCATTCCAAGTTCCTCCAAAATATACATCAGAAGGATAGAAGCCAAATTCATTATAATAGTTTTGGATATCTACATTTATAGAATATAAAGCATTCTGTCTTTGTACATTTCTAGATGATAATCTAGCAGATCTCAATCCAAATATTGCAATCATTACTAAAACAGCAACAATGGCCATCACTATAACAATTTCAACTAATGAAAATCCATTCTTACCTTTCATATACAAACACTATCCTACAGTATTACATATATAAATTCAACAAAAAAAAGATTCATGGTAATATAAAAATATGGATTCAAACTCATTAAAAGATGAAACAATTAAATCACTAGGATCCTCTAATTTATCTCCTGAAGAAAAAGCCCAAATAGCAAAAGATATTTTTGCCACACTTAAAGATACCCCAAAAGATAGTACATATAAAGTACAAACAGTTATTGATTATATAAAGAGTATCTTTATACCAACATGGGGAATATTTATAGGAATTAATAGAATATCTGACGGGGATAATGTTAATGGATGGATGTGTATAATATTAAGTATTATTTCCATAATATTAACCATATATTCCTTATCATTTCTTTTTAAAGGAGGGTCACAAACAGGATTAAATCAAGGAACTATTAATCAATATATAAAGACATATAAATCAATAAATCAACCAATATCACAATAATTATCAGTACTCATCTAGAACATAAAATTCATCAGAGATATCTTCCAAAAATCTAGAAGGTATATTGTTTTGTGTATATCCATAAAGACTTCTCCTTTGGGCATATGTTAAAAAAAGCCTTTTTTTAGCCCTAGTCATTCCAACATAACAAAGCCTTCGTTCCTCTTCTAACTCATCAAGACTATCCATAGAACGAGAATGAGGAAATATTCCTTCTTCCATACCAACAATAAAAACATTATTGAATTCAAGCCCCTTTGCATTATGTAGACTCATCAGTGTAATAGTCTCAGTATTTGCGCTCAATGTTTCATCCATAGAAACTAAAGAAATGTCAAGAAGAAGAGTTTCTATATCTTGATACTTTGAAGCAACCCCAATAAACTCATATATATTCTCCATTCTGCTTTTACCAACCTCACCCTCTTGTAATACATACTTCTCATATCCAACTACTCTTACTATAAGTTCAATAAGTTCTTTAGGAGAGATACTCTTTGATTTTTCACTTAAAGAATCAATAATATTTACAAATTTCATAATACTATCAGGAAGCTCATCTTTATATGAGAGGATATACCTCCCCAAAGATATACCCTGCATTAACGATAATTTTTGAACCTTAGATAATGCAACCTTACCAATTTTCCTAGGAGGGGTATTAATTATCCTTGATAGAGATACAGTATCGTCAGGATTAAAAATATATCTTATATAAGCAACAATATCTTTAATTTCTTTCCTTTGATAAAATTTTTGTCCACCAAATATCTTATATGGAATGTTACTCCTCATAAGATAGTCTTCTATTGCCCGAGATTGAGCATTAGTTCTATATAAAATAGCAGTATCAGATAAAGATAGATTATATCTGTCTATACTTTCCGTTATATACCTAACTTCATCATCTTCATTATATGCACAGTATATCTTTATAGGATGGCCTAATTCATTTTCTGTCCATAATTTCTTTTCGTATCTGAGCTTATTTCTAGCAATAACACACTCAGATGCAGCAAGAATAATCTTAGTAGAACGATAATTCTGCTCCATCAAGATAATTCTTCCTCCAGGAAAATCCTTTTCAAAAGATAATATATTCCTAATATTGGTGCCACGCCAAGAATAGATATTCTGATCTGGATCTCCAACGAAACAAACATTATTACTCGAAATAGCTTTTATAAGTTGATGTTGTAAATCGTTTGTATCCTGATACTCATCAACCAAAATATATTTTATACTTCCTTGGAATTTAGACCTAAAATCATCATCAGATTTCAAAAGTTTAAGACTTTTTACTAAAATGTCATCAAAATCAATTGCATTATTTTCTTCCAATATCTTCTGATATCTAGGGTATACATCAGAAACAATATCTTCAAAATAACCTCCTCCAGGATAATTTTCAGGTGACACCAAAGAAGATTTAGCCTTTGATATATATGAAAGTACTGCAACAGGAGACACTTTTTCATTGATATGCAGGTTATTCTTCAGTATATCTGTTACAATTTTTCTCTGATCATCTTCATCAAAAATAACAAAAGTATTTGGAAGTCCAATTCTATCACCTTCTTTTTTTAAAATGGAAAGAAAGACGGAATGGAATGTTCCAATATATGGAAAATATATTCTCTCACCAACAATCTTACCAATTCTATCTTTCATTTCATTTGCAGCTTTATTTGTAAAAGTAACTGCAAATATTTCATTCCCTTTAAAACCCATATCTTGAAGAAGATATGCTATTTTATATGTCAGTGCCTTGGTTTTTCCTGAACCGGCACCAGCAACTACTAAAATTGGGCCAGCATTATACAATACTATTTCTTTTTGTTTGTCATTTAAGTCTGATAGATTCATAGGGAATTTAAGATAAGTAAATATAACAATAATAAAATATCTTTTCAAATTTTACTCTGACCTGAGAGCATCAACAGGGGAGAGAGATGAAGCCTTAAAAGCAGGATATAGTCCAGCAACTGCACTTATTATAATTCCAAATATAAGTATGAGAATATATAAGTAATATGGAGTATAAAAAACCTGAGTAATATGTCCCCCACTCTTGGTAATAAAATAAATAGCAACCTTTTCAACTACAAATATAAAAATAGTTCCAATAACAAGACCAAGTATTGAACCTAAAAATCCAATTATTGAACTCTCAGACAAAAACATAAAACCTATATCAAAACGCCTAGCACCAATAGCCTTCATCACACCAATCTCCCGTGTTCTTTCCATTACCTCCATTAACATGATAATAAGAATCATTATGGAAGAAACTATTAATGATACTCCACCAACAACCCCAAGTATACTATCAATAATTAAAAATGGAGTATTTAGAGAGGAAATAATACTAGAAAGAGAACTCACACCATATCCAAGTGATGATAATTTATCTGAAATATTTTTAACATAATTGCTTGATGAAGATAAAACAGATACAGTTCCAAATTTAATATTTGAGTAAGATACACCTTCCAAAGTCTCATCCCATTTTATCATAGTATTGTAAGTAATATATGAATTATTACTATCAATTCCAGACACCTTTAATTTGAAAGTTGAAGATTTTGTATATAAGCTAGCGCCAGAATACAAAGCAACACCACCTGAACCAACCTTTATGGTAACATATTTACCTATTAAATCTTTTGGTACTTTAGCAAAACCGGATGCAACAGATTTCCCCAGTAAAATCTCACCATCACTAGGAAGACTACCAGATAGAATTGCAGACTTTGTATCTGGTGAGATATATTCCGAAGGTGCAAGAGAGGAAACATAAACAAGACCCTGCTTATTTCCATACAAAATAGAACCTAAATAACTATTAGCTCCCCAAACATCCTGCACATTTTTTATTTTTTTAAAATTATTAATAGTACTCTGATCCAATATTTTTTCTGTAGTGGAGGTTTTATCCACACCAAGTTTAATACCTAACCCTGAAGACGAAGAAGGCGAAACAGTAATTACATTCTCTGACATTATAGTTGACAAGGCGGACACTAAAGACTTCTTTATACCAAAACCAAAAGATACCATAAAAATTAACATAGCTACTCCAACGGAAATACCAAAAGCAACGAGTAAATTTCTTGCCTTATTCTGCATGACATTTCTATATGCTATACTAATAATGTTTCCAACCCTAATATTTCGCACATTATCTTTTTCACTATGTCTTTTTACAGCAGATCTTGCTAAATTATTATCACTGACACTAACAAGTTTTCCATCAAGAATGTGTAAAACCATATTAGCATCTACAACTAAATCAGAATTATGGGTAATTAAAATTAAAGTTTTACCATCCTCAAAAACTAAATTCTTTAGAAGTTCAATTACTTCCTCTCCATTTTTACTATCTAGATTACCTGTTGGTTCATCTGCAAGTATAATATCAGGATCGTTTATTAAAGATCTTGCAATTGCAACTCTCTGCCTTTCCCCTCCAGACAGTTTTGAAACAATCTGATTCTTTTTTTTATCAAGCCCAACCTTTGAAATTAAATCAGTAGCCTTTTTGGAAGCAACAGAAAAATTATGCCCTGAAAAAACATATGGAAGCATAACATTCCACAAAACTGTCATAGCTCCAATAAGGTGGAAAGATTGAAAGATAAATCCTATTTTTTTCTTTCGATATGAAGCTAATTCATTAGATTTCAACCTTGTTATATCAACACCATCAACAACAATCTTACCAGAGGAAGGTCGATCCATCCCACCAATCAGGTGCATCATTGTACTTTTTCCAGAGCCAGAAGGTCCAAGTATACCAATAAAATTACCTAAAGGGATTTTACAATTAACATCTTTTAATGCAAAAAAAAGAGACGATTCAAATTGATAATCCTTTGAGAGAGCTTCTATTTCTATCATACATCAGAATTTTTTACATTATTCATTCTACGAGCATATACCCTTCCAATAAATGAGAATAATATACCTAATAGTATTGAGAAAAATAAACCAATCACAAGATCTATAAAAAGACTTTTTATATAAAAATTTCTATTCAATGTTATTCCAGCAATCTTTAATCCCTTTAACATTTTTTGTTCATATATCCACGGGTGAGTAATATCTAATCCAATAGCAAGACTTTCAACAAAATTAACAACATTTGAAATAATTACAGTGAAGATAACAAATAATGTTACCTGTTTTACAGGAAACTGAACAAACTGCATTCTGTATCCAATATATACAAAATAAAATATGAAAAATAATCCAGAAACAAGACCAATAATAGAAAGAATCGTACTGTTATGAACAAATAACCTTATAAAAACAAGAATAAAGAAAACTACGACATAAAAACTACCAAAAAATTTTCTCGACATAAAAATTACAAAACTAATATTAGATATAAAGTATTATATACTAGCCAATTTAATAATAGAATACCAACACTATCTCACCTTTTACATTATCATGGTCATTAAGATAAATTAATATATCGCAAGGAGTACCAGATTTAATTTTTTGGAACATTTTAGTCATTTCACTAGCAAAAGTAACTTTCATTCCAGGAAAATTTTTAGAAAGAACATTCATTGTTTTTATTATCCTATGAGGAGATTCAAAACATACAACAGAAATTCCTTTATATTTATTAACAATATCTAAAAGTTTCTTTTCACTTTTTGGAAGAAAACCAATAAATATAAATTTATCAGGAGGCAGAGCAGAATAAATTAACGCTGGTATTATACTTGTAGCACCAGGCAATACCTCAAAAGGAAGATTTTTCTCAACTATTTCTCTAATAAGCTTATATCCTGGATCTGATATGATAGGATATCCTCCATCAGATACAATACCTACTTTTTTCCCTTCCTCAACATTAGAAATTATTTCAGGAATATATCTATATTCTTTATGCTCCGTATATTTCCTTAAATTAGGAACTGTAATTTGAAAATGAGAAAGTAAATTAGATGTCCTCGAGGTGTTTTCTGCATATAAAATATCTAAAGATTTTAGCACATCCAAAGTCCTTAGAGTTATATCTTTCATATTCCCAATTGGAGTGGGAATTATATAAAACATGTTGTTAGATAATTCATTAAATCAGAAATTTTAATTCTATCCTGTTTCATTGTATCTCTATCTCTAACAGTAATACTATCATCGTCAAGACTCTTTGGATCAACAGTAATACACTTGCATGTTCCAATCTCATCTTGCCTTCTATACCTTTTCCCAATAGAAGAACCTTCATCATAGGTGCATCTGTATACTAGCTTTAAGTCTTCATAAAGTTTCTTTGCAAGATTTATACTCTTACTGTCTCTCTCAAGAGGAAATACGGCTATTTGAAAAGGAGCAATTTTTGAAGAGAGGGAGAGAACAACTCTCTTATCACTATCACCAACCTTTTCCTCTTTATACCCATTCACAAGAAGAGCTAAAAATAACCTATCTAAACCAACTGAAGGTTCAATAACATATGGAGTATACCTTTCTTTTGAAACTTCATCATAATATTCTAGTTTTTCACCAGAAAATTTAGAATGTCTTGATAAATCATAATCTCCTCTATTTGCAAAAGACTGAAGTTCTTTAAACCCAAAAGGAAATTTAAAATAAATATCTATTGTTTTTTTAGAATAGTGAGCTCTTTCTTCTTCAGAAAGCTCTACAAATTTTAAATTTTCATCCTTTATACCAATGTATTGATACCATCTCTTTACTCTACCCATAATTTCTGTAAAAGTTTTATTGGCATCTTTTGGATGAGTAAAGTATTCAATTTCAAGTTGTTCAAACTCTAATGTCCTAAAGATAAAATTACCAGGAGTAATCTCATTTCTGAATGCTTTCCCAACCTGAGCAATACCAAAAGGAATCTTAATTCTATAACTTTTAAGAATGTTCGAAAAATTAATAAATATACCCTGGCAGGTTTCAGGCCTTAGATATATATCCTCACCATCATCAGCCGTTGGACCTATTTTTGTTTTAAACATTAAATTAAATGTTCTAACAGTAGTT
>DAIDGT010000009.1:7349-32915 GCA_027459825.1 bacterium | reverse complement strand
TTTTTCTGTTTGCAAAAAAAAAATAAAGATGTTATCTTTATTATCGTAGTTTAGATATAATAATAATTATTATATGGATAAGATAAAAAATAAAAAAGTTTTAATTGTTGAAGATGATCTTTTTCTTTCTGATATTTATAACCAAATTTTTACTAAGAGGGGGTATTCTGTAATTAACTCATATGATGGAGAAGATGCTTTGAAGAGGGCTAAGGAGGAAGAATTTGGAATTATAATGCTTGATATTATGCTTCCCAAGAAAACAGGTATTGATGTCCTGAGAGAAGTTAGATCTACAGACAATAAGTCTAAAGAGGTTCCTATATTTATGCTTACCAATCTTGGTTATGATGATATTATAAAAACTGCATTTGAGCTTGGTGCTAATGGGTATCTTGTTAAGTCTACACTTCTTCCTGTACAGATTGTTGATGAAGTTGAAGCGTTTTTTGATAGTGATAAGATTGTAGGTAGTTAGTTTCTACAATTTCTATGAGATTTAGAATCTCTTGTTTTGTTATATTTCCAGTATCTGTTACATATAGTTCTGTTAAATGATCTATATATCCTTGAAATAGATCATTTATATATACTCTCCAGTTTACAGGAGACAAACTTTTAGATTTCTGAATTGATTGTATTATAGCTTGAAAGTCATTATTAGCATCTTTGTAAAACCTCCCATTTTTCCACTCATGAAACGTTGTTTTTCAAAATCTATTACTCTTATTCTGCCGTTGTCGAATACAAAATTTTTTATTTGAGCATCTCCATGTGTAATTCTCTTGGAGTGCATTCTTGCTAAAATACGACCAATTCCATGAAAAAGTACTCTTTCTCTTTCTGTTTCCTGAAAATTGTATGTATCCATTGGAATTATGTCCATTTCTGATTCAGTGACAAGGTATGGATTTCCATCTTTTACAATCATGTATAGTATTTTAAATACTCTAAACCCTTCTTGCTCCATTCTTTGCATATTTGCGATTTGTATCAAACATCTCCTTAGGCTATTTGATGGTTTTACCGCAACTTGTAAATGTCTTTTTTCTTTTGATCCTCCCGTGATTATTTCTCCAGATTGTATTTTATGTGAACTATTACCTGCTGTTATTTTCTTTTCAGGAGATTCAAAATCAAAATTTATAATAGCTTGAGATCTTTCTTCTGAGCAATTAAAACAATATACTCCATCTTTTGGCACAAAACTATGTAGATTTCCTATTCTATCAAGATCTATCGACCTTGGGTTTTTTCCAGTTGCAAAAGTAAGTGCATCTATAACTGCAATCTCTGCAGTTTGTATATTTCCATCTTCGTGATATGTTCCGTTAGTAATTATTTCTTGGAAATTGCTCATTATATACTTGGTTAAATATAGAATAAAGATCTGAATTATCCCTTCTTTGAAATATTGTATCAATCAGTTTGTTGTATGTAACCCTCTCTATTTTAGTTTGTTTTGTTCTGTAAGTTCCTGGAATTATGTAAATTAGGCTTTGGTCCCCAGGTGCAAGTATGAAAGAATATTGACTGAGTCCTGTTAAATGTATACCTGCTGAATCGCATATACCAAGAAATTCTGCCATTTTTTCAATAATATCTTTGGGGCTTAAATTCCCATTATCTTCGAGTCTTTGTGAAGAAATTGGCCTCGCTGATGCAGGAATTGTATATATATTATCTGCTGCTTCTGGTAGTTGAAATTTTTTTACTCCTTGTGGTAAGGGTGTTGTTTTGTCTGGTAATTCTGTTACAACGCATAGTTGACCATCACTATCTCCATAGAATCTTATTTTACCTTTATATTGTTCTTCGATAAAATCCCAGATATTAAAAAATGTCTTATCGCTTTCAGTGTTATTCATTATGTTTGACATTACATCATGCCCTATAATATTTTCGAATGTGGTGTATTTGTAAATATTACATATATTAGGTATAATATTGTCTCAATGGCAAATCTTAAATCATCAATAAAAGATATTAGACGAACTAAGGGTAGAACCTTTAGGAACAATAAGTATAGGGTTGAATTTGATAAAATGAAAAAATCATTTATTAAATCCCCTAGCGCAAAGTCTTTGAGTGATCTTTACTCTCAGGTTGATAAAATGGTTAAAAGAAAGATTTTTCACAAGAATAAGGCTGCTAGAGAAAAGAGTAAGCTCTCAAACATCCTTGGTGTAAAATAAATGGATAAAATCCGTAACTTTTCTGTTATTGCACATGTTGATCATGGTAAATCTACTATTTCTGATAGACTTTTAGAGTTTACTAATACTGTTGAAAAAAGAAATTTGAAAACTCAGTTCTTAGATAATTTATCTGTAGAGCGAGAGAGAGGTATTACTGTAAAACTTAGAACTGTTAGAATGCAGTATAAAGGGTATACTCTAAATCTTATTGATACTCCAGGACATGTTGATTTTTCATCTGAAGTTTTAAGATCACTACAGGCATGTGAAGGTGCAATCCTGCTAATTGATGTTACTGGTGGAATAGAAGCTCAGACAATAGGGAATTTTCTAAATGCTTTATCATTAAATCTTGATATTATTCCTGTTTTAAATAAGGTGGATATTGCTAATATAGATATTGATGCTAGATTATCCCAAATACATGACATCCTTGGTTTTTCCAAAGATGAAATTATGCAGACTTCTGGAAAAACAGGTCTTGGTGTTTACGACCTTTTAGATAATATTGTTGCTAAGGTTTCACCTCCAAAGTCAACCCAGTCGTCTTTTAGGGGATTTGTTTTTGACTCTTTTTATGATCATCATCTAGGAGAAATTATTCTTATAAAGGTTACTGATGGTACACTTTCACGAGGAGATGTAGTGTATTTCCACTCTTCTTCTCTTCCTATTAAGGTTATAGATTTAGGTTATCTTACTCCTGAATATAAATTTGTTGATAGTGTATCTGCAGGTGAGGTTTGTTTTATTGTTACAAAAGTTAAAAGTATAAAAGATATTGCAGTGAAGGATACTTTAGTAAAAGATACCTCATCCTCTCCTGTTTTTAAATATGAAAGGGTAAAAAGTATGATATTTTCTTCATTTTTCCCTTTAGATAGAAATGATACCGAAAAATTTAAAGAATCTATAGGAAAATTAGGTTTAAATGATTTCGCATTTGAATATTCTCCTGTGAATAGTATTGCACTAGGTTTTGGTTATAAGTGTGGTTTTTTAGGAATCCTTCATATGGAAGTTGTTTCTCAAAGATTATCCGAAGAGTATGACGTTGGGGTTTTTGTTTCATCTCCTACTGTTGAGTATAAGCTGAAGTTAAAAAATTCAGAAGAAGTTGTAATCTCTAACCCTTTAGAATTCAATAATAATATGGGGATAGTTGAAGTTTCTGAACCATATATAAAATTAGAAATTTTAGCCCCACAAGAATGTATGGGATCTATTATTGATTTAGTTGTGTCAAAACGAGGTATATTTATGAATTCTGAATTTAAAGAGGGAATATCTCAGGAGCTAAAAATGACATTTCTTTCTTTTGAAATGCCTCTTTCTTCCCTTATCACAGATTTTTACGATAAACTACAAATGATTACCTCAGGAAGAGGTTCTATGGATTATTCTTTTATTGGGTACAGACAGTCTGATATTGTAAGAGTTGATTTCCTTGTTAATAAAGAATTGGTAGAACCACTTTCAATGCTTTGTGACAGAGCCTCTTCTGCAAGGGTAGCTGCTTCGATTTGTGCCCGCTTAAAAGATTTAATTCCAAAATCACAATTTGCTATTGCTATACAGGCGGTTATTGATGGGAAAATTACTGCTAGAGAAGATGTTTCCCCTTTTAGGAAAGATGTTACTGCAAAGCTTTATGGAGGAGATCCTACAAGAAGGATGAAACTTTTAGAAAAACAAAAAAAAGGTAAAGCTCGTGCTAAAACGTTTGGTAGGGTTGAAATACCTCAGGATGTATTTGTAAAAATCTATAAAGTATGACCTACTCATACCTTTAGATTGGAGATAAACTGTTTCATTGAAATATTGCCTGAGTCTCTAATCCTATAGAGCATGTATGGATCCGACATATTTTGTTTTTGACTATTGAAATTTTCATCAAGTAGTCCTCCAATATATCCATTTTGTAATAAATCCTTTTTTAATATTTCTTCTCCTTGCATATCTTCATTTCTAAATGGTGCTCCTGATGGATATGCTATAAACTGTACTACTGTCCCTAATTTTTGCTCCAATGTTTGTTTTGATACTGATAGCTCATAATTTATATATTTTGCATTTGCTCCCCCTAATGCAATATGGTTTACTGTGTGAGATTCAATTTCCATGCCTGTATCAGATAGTTGATGAATTTGGTTCCATGTCATATATGACATGGCTACTCCGTTATATCCTCCAACAAAACCTGTAATTATATTAAATTCTGCTATGTCTCCAAAATTTTTTAAAATTGGAAATGCATATTTATATTGACTTTCTCTTCCATCATCGAAACTTAGTATGATGGGTTTTTTAGGGAGGAGTGTTCTGTAGTAGATATTATTAAATATATTTTCTAATGTAACTGTTGTATAACCTGTCTTTTTTAGGTATTCTAATTGGCTTTTAAATTCGTTGGTAAGTAATGTCAGTCCCATATCAAGTTCATAGCCATATTTATTAACATATTCCGATTCTGGGGAATATGTTGGTACAACTTTATGGAGCATTAATATTGGAATGTCCATTGTTTTCAACCTTACATTTTTTATAATGATAATTGGAGACGATGATATATCAAACTGTCCGAAGTTTACTATCTTTTGATTTTTTTCATTTATTTCAAAGTTAAAATAGTTGTTATTATAATAATTAGGAATTGTATAATTATTATTATTTGTTTCAAATAATAATTTTACTGGTATATATATAATATTTTTTTTAGTATATGGATTTTTTATTGATGCAATTTTAAAATGTGTTTCTCCATATTTATTTTGCATAAATGTTCTGAGATTTGATAAATTTATAAACTTATCCTTGTATTGTTGTGACATGTTATCCCATAAATAGTTATATTTTTTTACAGCAATACTATGTATTGCAAGTATTACCTTTTGTTCTGCAATATACTCATTTTTCCTCATTTGGATTCGTGTATTTATTAATACTCCTCCTAATACGGAAACCATAATAAGGAGTGATATACCTGCCATTCCATTATTTTTCATAATATCTATGTATTATACGATATTTATGCTATTATTATTTTTTCCTATATATTATAATCTGGGTATGCAGGGTGTTTTTGACAATATAAAGTGGTGGTTTCTTGCCCTAAGACCCAAACAATGGATAAAAAATCTATTAGTTTTTGCCTTTATATTTTTTTATAGAGATATAACCAATTTTTATGATCTTAGGAAGGTCTTTTGGGCTTTTATTTCCCTTATTATATTATCCTCTTCTGTTTACCTTATCAATGATGTTGTAGACTATAAAAGAGATAAGCTTCATCCTGTTAAAAAGAATCGTCCTATTGCGGCTGATAAAATTTCAAGGAAAGAGGCAGTTGTTGGTTCTATTATATTTTTTCTACTTGGACTTATTCTAGCTTTGTCTATAGGAGAATACCTTCTTTTCATTTATATTTTTTATTACTTTCTTGTTTTGTTTTATTCATTGTATTTGAAGAATGTATTGATTATAGATTCTCTAACTAATGCTGTTGGTTTTGTGCTTAGAGTAATTGCTGGTGGTATTGTAATTGGCACTCCTATTAATTCTTGGTTTATTATCTTTATTATTTGTGCTTCATTATTTATTTCTTTTGGAAAGAGAAGAGCAGAAATTACTATGTTATCTTTTAAAAGAGCATCGGAGCATAGGTCTGTACTTAAAGATTACCCTAAAGAATTTTTAGATTCTCTTATTTCCATGACGGGAGCGGCTACATTTTTTTCCTATATTCTTTTTTCATATACAATAGATATTGGTAATTCTACACCAGCTTTAGTTTCTTCTGTACTTCCTGCTCATGTTAAAAATCCTCACTGGTTTAAGCTTACTATTCCTTTGGGGTTTTATATTCTTGCTAGATATTTATATGATATATATGTAAAAAAAGAGGGAGATGCTCCAGAGACAGTATGGTTTGAAGATCGTTATATTTTATATTCAACCATTATATACTTTATAGTATCAACTTTTGTCATTTACGTAATTTAAAGATAGATTTTTGCTAATTTATTCTGTAGAATAGGTTGTAAAATGAATACCGAAAAAAAATTAAAACTGCTTTTTATTGAAGATGACACTGATCTTGTATATATATATTCAAAGGCATTTGAAAAAGACAACTTTGTAGTTATAAATGCATATAATGGGGAAGATGGACTTGTTAAGGCTAAAGATTCTTTACCTGATGTTATTCTTCTTGATATAATGCTTCCAGGAATGAATGGATTGGACGTGTTAAAAGAGTTAAAGACCTCTTCTTCTACAATGAGTATACCTGTAATACTTTTGACTCAGCTTTCTGATGATACTTCTGTCAAGGAAGGTTTTGCAAGACAGGCTTCAGGATATCTTGTGAAAGCTTTTCAAAGTCCAACCCAAATAGTTCAGGAAGTCTATAAAATATTAAAAATTTCGTGAATTATATATGGATGAAATAAAAAGTAGAATCTCGCAGATTAAATCTGGTATTGAATCTTTGAAAGTAAGTATAAAATTCCCTGATATAGAAAAAGAATTAGATGCACTTCAGGTTCAGTCTGTCGCTTCAGATTTTTGGGATGATTCTTCAAAAGCAACTAGTATACTTAAGAGGATTACTTCTCTTCAGGAAGAGGTATCTCAAATCTCTTCTCTTGAGGATGACTTACGTAATTTAGAGGAAATTTTATCTCTTCAATCTGAAGGAGATTTTTCTGTTTTGGCAGATGATATAGAACATGATATTGGTAAAATAGAAAAAAAGTTTGATGAGATTGAGTTTAAAACATATCTATCTGGAAAGTTTGATCGAAATAACGCAATACTGTCTATTCATGCAGGACAGGGAGGTACAGAGGCAATGGATTGGACAGAGATGCTATTTAGAATGTATACCAGATATTTTGATTCAAAAGGATGGGCGTATGAAATTACTGATATGGTGCACGGAGGAGAAGCAGGTATCAGTAGTGTTAGTATGGAAGTTTATGCTAACTATGCTTTTGGTTACTTAAAGAGAGAATCTGGTACTCACAGATTAGTTAGGGTATCTCCTTTTAACGCACAAGGATTGAGGCAAACCTCATTTGCTTTAGTTGAAGTAATGCCAATTATTGAAGATAATTCTGAAATAGAAATTAAAGATGATGACATTGAATTTTCTGCAACACGTGGAGGAGGTCCAGGTGGTCAGAATGTAAATAAAGTTAATACAAAAGTTACAATTAAACATATCCCTACAGGGATTGTTGTTACAACTGCTTCTGAAAGATCACAGGTGCAGAATAGAGAATTTGCAATGAAAAAGCTCAGAGCAATGCTTTATAAAATGGAAGAGGAAAGATTAGCTAGAGAAATGTCTGAAATTAAAGGAGAGCATAAGATTGCAATGTGGGGAAATCAAATACGCAATTATGTTCTGCATCCATATAAACTTGTGAAAGATTTAAGAACCGATGTGGAAACAACTAATGCAGAAGGTGTTCTTAATGGAGACTTGGACCAATTTATATATCCTGAATTAAAATTAAAATAGTATCTATATGGTACAATCTAGGTACTATGGAAAATCTATGTGATATTAATACAGCTCCTACCCCTGATAAAGAGAAACAGGGATGTTTTGTTATTGGTAGAATAAAAGGTGGAATTGTAGAATTAAAATATTATAATCAAGGTAAAGTTATCAAACTTTGTTCTTCATTATCTACATCCGATGGTTCTCTTTTAGATAAGATTGATAGTCTTTGTCGCATGGTAAATAGTCACAATGATATATTAAATCCTTGATTCTTGTTATCTACAGCTCTGTATATTATTTCAGATTTAAAACAATAATTTATCTATCTCAATTTATTAATCAATTTGAATATTTCATCTCTTTAGTATATCCTTTAATAATATATGCTTACATTCAGTGGTGTTACCAAAGAATATGGTGGTAGGTTTGCTATCCAGGATATTAGTTTTAAGATAAATGAGGGAGAATTTGTCTTCCTTGTTGGACATTCTGGGTCAGGTAAAAGCACTATTGTAAAACTCATCATAAAAGAAGAGGATCCTACAGATGGTTCCATTCATTTTGCGGGATATGATATTGGAAAATTGAAAACAAAGGCGCTTCCTCATCTTAGAAGGGAAATTGGTGTTGTATTTCAAGATTTTAAATTATTACCAAAAAGGACAGCATTCGAAAATGTTGCTTTTGCAATGGAAGTTGCAAATTATTCAAATAGAGAAATAAAAAAAAGTGTAGATTATATCCTAGATCTAGTTGGTCTTGCATCAAAGTCTCATCATTTTCCTCACCAGCTTTCAGGAGGAGAAAGGCAAAGAGTTGCTATTGCAAGAGCTATGGTAAATAACCCGCACATACTGGTTGCAGATGAACCAACTGGAAATTTGGATCCAAATGTAAGTTGGGATATTATCCAGCTTTTAAATAAAATTAATAGTTGGGGTACTACTGTTCTTATGGCAACACATGCCTCTGATGTTGTAGACTCAATGCAAAAGAGGGTTATTGTGCTTGATTCTGGTAAACTTGTAAGAGATTCTCAGGGAGGATATTCTGAATAATATTATGATAAGAATTACTAGATTAATTAAATACACATATCAACATATTTTTCGTAATGGGTGGTTGTCATTTGCTTCTATTGCAATTATGACCTTAACTTTTTTTGTAATTTCTATTTTTGGACTTACAACATATACTGTAAATGTTATATTGCATTACTATGAATCAAAGTCTCAAATAATCGTATTTTTTAATCCAAGTGTGTCTGACTCGTATATGAATCAAGTAAAAACAGATATCCTTGATACTGGAAAGGTTGCTTCTATCCAATATGTCTCTAAAGATCAGGCATATAAAAAATTTGAACAATTTTTAAAGAAGCAGAATCCTTCATTAGTTTCTGCAGTAGATGCTAACGCTCTTCCTCCTTCTTACGATATAAGTACAAAAAATTTGTCAGATTTACAGGATATAGCAACCACTCTTTATAAGCTTAAAAGCCAAAGTAATGGACAGATTGATAACATTCTTTATTTCAAGAGTGTTGTTAGTTTCTTGAAACAGGCAGTTAGTGTAATTGATGGTATTGGTATAGGCCTTATAATATTTCTTGGTATTGTGTCATTTATTATTGTGATAATAACAATTGCCATTACTATTAATTCTCAAGCTGAAGAGATTGAAATTATGAGGCTTGTTGGCGCATCTTCTGAGTATGTTAAGGGCCCTTTTATAATGGAAGGTGCATTCTATGGTGCATCAGGAGCTTTTTTGTCTGCAATAGTTCTTCTTTTTATTTTCTTTATTACAAATACATATTATAAAGATGCAATAATATTTCCATTAGAACAATTTTTCCAAGGTGTTCCTCTTCCAAGTATAACTGTTTGGTTTATTTTTGAGGCTGTTGTTGCAGAGATTGTTGTTGGTATTATTATTGGTGCAATATCATCAGCTATTGCAATGACTAGGTATATGAGGAAATAATTATTTGAAAATGTGATAATGTTATTATATTTTAATCTTCCCGTGTTATTATATTGATCTTATAATGTGATATTATATAAAATATATACTTATGTATAAATCTGTATTTCATCTTATAAAACCAATTTTATCTATATTTATTTTTGGTATTTTTGTATCTGTGTGTTATGTTATATTCCCTAAATCTTTTATATTAGCTCAAAGTTCTTTAAATGCTTTGCAATCTGAGGCTCAAGCTTTACAAAATGACATTAGTAATGTTCAGCAACAGATTAATAACAATTCAGCTAATATCTCGTCTTTATCAGGTAAGATTCAAACATACCAAGCTTTAATTGTTCAGAAGGAATCATTGATTTACAATTATCAAAGTCAAATTAATCAGCTTAATGGTGAAGTTGCTTCTTTGGGTAATCAAATACAAAATGAACATAATCAAATTAATGTAATTAAAGGTGAGATAAACAGTAATGCATTGTCTGATTATGAACAATCATATGTTCCCCCTGCCACTCTATTTATTGGAAATCCCGATATTAATAGCTCATTAACCTCTGTCGCATATTTCAATTCTTCTATTAATGCAGAAAATAGTTTAGCAAATAAACTTGAGGGAGTAATAACAAGTTTACAAAATGATCAAGTGTCTTTAAACCTTAAAAAACAGGATGTTGCTAGTATTCAAGGCCAAGTTGAAGCTCAAAATCAATCTTTACAATCTGATCAGAGCAGTCTTCAGTCGGAAGAGAGTGTTTATGTAGCTCAAAATAATAGTTTAACTTCTCAAAAGATTCAGTATCAAAGTCAGTATCAAAATATTCTTGCACAGATTAATTCCCTTTACTCTGCTGCATTCACAGGACAGGGGTGTATTCCAGGGAATTCATGGTATTACTGTCAGCAATGGTATGGGACTCTGGATGGTATGTATGGTACATCCATAGATATGACATATGGATGTTTGTTAACAGATATTGCTATGGTTGCAACATATGAGGTTAGTAGTACATATACTCCTCCTGTTGTTGCAAGTATGACATACTTTACCAATGACTATATGGATGCATGGCCTGATATACCAGGTACTTATCCTGAATATATGGGATATGGTAAATCTGGGGTAGATAATGCTCTGTCTCAAGGATATCCTGCAATCGTTTATCTTGCTGCTCCTGCAGGTCAACATTGGGTGGTTATTTACCAATCTTTATCAAATGGAGATTATCTCATAAATGATCCTTGGTATGGTTCTGCTCTTACATTTCTTGGTGATGGAAATGGAACGCATGAGTACTACGACTTTTCAGAAATTGGGGCTGTGTATGTCCTTGCTAAAGGTTAATAATAAAATTATCCGTATACTCCCACGATTCCTTTTATAATAAGAAGCATAATAATTAGGATTAGCGAATACTCTACCAATAAATTTCTGCTTAATTTTCCCTCCATTTTGTGATGT
Organism: bacterium; assembly: GCA_027459825.1. Taxonomy (GTDB): domain Bacteria; phylum Patescibacteriota; class Dojkabacteria; order JAKAPS01; family JAJZLI01; genus JAJZLI01. The sequence goes on along the minus strand of DAIDGT010000009.1, from coordinate 21,760 downwards.
AGGATGGCAGATGATAGGTAAAACAGTCCTGTTGTGACAAATGACTCAATCAATGTATTTTCTAAGGTTAGATGTATTCCAAATCCTGATGCTGTAATAACAATAGCAGAAATGGATGCAAAAAATATGGTATCTTTTCCAAATTGTTTATTTCTTTGTATTAATAAAAGAAGTAGTGATAAAGATAATAGAAGTATAAATATTAGTGGATATATTTGAGGCATATTTATAGAAGATGATATTTCTAAGAATGAATATGTAAGTATGAAGAATATGTATATTTTAATTCCGTTAAATAAATAGTGTGTACTCTCTTCGATGTTAAATGTATCTGTATATGTATCAATTCTTTTAAGTAGAGTGTAGAAAAGTATTGATGTTATGATTATTGTAATTTCAGATACTACTATGTTTAGATTTTGTAGCATCAGAAAGCTTACTGTTCCTATGTACAAAGCTATAGGTAGAATTACTTGGTGATATGTATATATATGTTGATCTTCTGAAGTAATGTTTCCTAGCTCTATCTGTTGTACATATTTTTTAAACTGTTTATTTCCATCAATAGTTGCTGTAATAATTATTATTGATGATATAAGTATATAGAGTATTATGGTTATAGTAGCTGATGCAAGAAGGACAAATAGCAATGTTTGTAGTATAACAAAAACTACCGTAGAGAGTATTTCTACATCATACTTTAGTAAGTACCTCATATTGTTACTCCTATAACTATTGTAAGTATTGCAGTTAATGTTACTACCGAAAGTATAAGGTGTACTGATGATATCATTCTCTCTTTGCTGACATTCCAGATATATGATATGACAACATCTGATAAAAGTAATAATGATATGAATATTACAAATATAAGGTCTGTATCTGTAATAATTTTATAATTAATAAAATTATTTGTGATTTTATTTAAAAATGGCATAGGAGAAGATGATACTTTGGGTATATATCCTGTTATTATAACTATTAATTTTGTCCTACTACCATCAAGTACACCATTCTCCACTGCAATTCCAACAACATTATTTTTTGTGGAAAATATTTGGTTTTGATAGGTTTTTTCTAGATAGCTATTTATATCATTATATGAAACAAAATTTTTAGCAACAATCTCATTAACATTATTTAAATTTTTTGTATTTATAAAAGATAGATATGATGTATTTTTTATAGGGTTAATCTCTCCAAAGTACTGGTATGTAAACATATCATTGACAATATTTTCTGCTGACTTTGTTAGTGATGGTACTATGGTTAAGTTAGATAATGATCTAATTGTTCTATCTTTATTAATTTGAGTGAATATACTGGAGGATGTTATTGTTGCTCCGTAAACAAAAGGCGATAGTATTACATTTATAAAAAATAGGAAGATTGTATATGTAAGTAGTGCTCTTACGCTCAGGAGTGGTGATGAAAATCCATTTGATTTAGTTGGAAATGTCGAGGAGAAAAGTCTATCAAACATGACTAATATATTACAAGAATTATAGATTTATGTAAATTATAATTTGAAAGATAGTCTTTTAATAAGATATAATTAGGTACAAATTTATTGGCCTTGTCGTCTAGTGGACTAGGACGCCAGGTTCTCATCCTGAAAATCGTGGGTTCGAATCCCACCAAGGTCAATTAATGGGACTGTTTCCTCAAATATATTGATGCTTCTTGCTCAATTGTCGGTTCTTAATACTTTACAAAAACATTTACAATTAACTTGACAATTATTTGGTAAATAACTATAATATTTACATGTTTAAACCTAGATACACTTTAACAACAGTTTTATTAAAGAATATTAATGAAATCGAGCGTCTTTATGGACAATTGGAGGTTTTACATATTCCTCACCAACTCCTTTTAAATTTAGAAAGAGATAATTTAGTAAAATCTTCGTATGCATCTAATAAAATTGAGGGAAATCCTCTTACTCATGCAGAGGTAACTAATTTACTATTAGACGATAGACTACCTGTTAATAGGGATGAAAAAGAAGTTACTAACTATTTTAATATATTAAAAACACTTGGCAATTATACAAAACGTGATATAGACACTTCTTTAATATTAACAATTCATAATGAATTGTTAAATGGAGTTAAAGATAATATTAAGGGGAAGATTAGAAATGAAGATGTCGGAGTTGGAAGTTATGATGAATTAGGAAAACTAAATATAAAACATTTGCCACCTTTTCATAATAGTAAAGAAATAGAAGAAAATTTGAAAGAATTAAATGAATGGATTAATAGGACAGAAGACATTCCTTTAATTAAGATTGGAATATATCATCATCAATTTGTATATATACATCCATTTGAAGATGGTAATGGAAGAGTGTGTAGGTTGATTACAGCGTTAATATTTTTAAAGAATAATTATCTGATAAACAAGTACTTTGTTCTTGATGACTATTATGATATAGATAAAAATGAATATTCTGATAAACTACATTCTGCAGATAGTGGAGATAAGACAGAGTGGTTAGAATATTTTACAGAAGGTGTAAAATACTCACTTCAAAGCTCTTTATCGAAAGTTCAGTCTGGATTAAATAAAATATCTTTTAACTTCCGTCCTACAACTAAAGAGAAAGGAGCTCTAGATATTGCACAAAGATATAAAGAATTAACTTCTAGTAACCTAGTAGATGAATTAGGAATAACGAGGCAGCAGGCCTTTAATCTTTTAAAGTCTCTAACAGAAAAAGGATATTTAGAAAAGTTTGGCAGTACAAAAAACAGCTATTACATTTTAAAATAGTAATGTACTCAATATACGAGGAAATCGTTGGATAATCCAGTAAAAAAATGATTCAGGTAATATTGAGAATTAAGATTGGATACATTTAAAAAAAGTATTTTTTCAAAATTAGTAAGTGATAATGAAGGTTTTTCTGCAGATATCAATTTTGATAATTTTAATTTAGTATTTGACAAAAGAAAAGGTTTAATCAAATGATAACGGTTAGAAATGAGATTCAAATGGATCAATGAAATAATGATTAATGCCTTTTAGTTTTAAGTTTAGTAAGTGTTGCAGATATAGCTACTTTTGTGTTATCTGGTAGCTCTTTCCACTCAGATAGTTCTGTATTTCCTGTAGCCAAACTTTGTGATAGTAGCATTGTATATTTTTTCCCAATCTTTATTTTATCAAGTTCTGATTTTATCTCATTCCTTGCATTTACTATTTTATTGAGGTATCTGAATTCATACATTATTTTTGACGCATAGTATGCTGTAGGTATTAAAAGTGTTAAATATATAAGACTGGTGAGCATTCTACCTTTAGAAATTGAATTCATTGTAAGAGAAGTTAAATACACACCCAAAAGAATTAATATAATAATTGATACAAATTTAATCTTTAGGTTCTTCATTTTTATAATAATTTCTCCATATTAACTTATAAACAGGAATATAGTATGGAATCCTATTTAATATTGGAATGTATGGAAGCAGTATTAATAGTAGAAATGTTAAAAATACTGTTCCAAAAACAAATAGGTCAGCTGCTGGGGATGCTGCAAATGGAGGGAATAGATATAAATAATTATAGTATGTTAGCCACCATGGACCTGGATATGCTGCATTATATTTTATAATTCCCATTTGGCTACCTAGCATATTTTCTTTGGTTGCTAGATTTGTTAGTGCTGTTCCCTGAAGGAACAAAAGTCTATTTTGAAAATTATATGTGTATGTACTGTTATTTCCTGGAACATTTGTATCAAGTGCCCTTGCCATAAATCCACTTTTTCCAAGAGAAAGGAGAGATGATATCATATATGAGATTGGACCATAGTCTCCATTTGGAACAACTACATCCCCATTAACTATCTTTGCTTTCTGTAGTGCATTGTTATAATTTGTCTCCCATGTTTGTTGTGCCTGTAACGATGATTTTTGGAACCATTGTATATAGTATGTTATTGATGGATTTATACTTTCTGTCATTTTTAGTGGATTAATGACAAATTCTTGCTTTGTATTAACTGGTGTTGCTTGTCCCATCCATTGTTCAGGATTTATAAATCCCAAACTTTGTTGTGATGCCCCTTTATTATATGGTGGTCCATATGTTGCGATAGCTCCTGTCTGCATGAGCTCTCCCATAGCTGTTTGTTCAAATTCTATTGGATTTGATTTTGCAAATTGAGAAATTGACATTGGAGGTTCATAAGGTGATTTAAATACCAATGACAATATAGCAATGAATATAGCAACTACTATAAAAGTGTAGATTAAATCTTTAAATAAGTCAGATTCTTTTGTTTTGTAATGTATTTGTACACTATCCATTTTTTTTAACTTCAATTGGAGGAACAAGTCCTTTTTGTCTTACTAAGAATATATGTGTTGCTACAAGGAGAACTAATATTGATGGAAATATAACAAAATGTAGTCCTTCAAGTTGACCATTATTTAATAAATTTAAAAAACTTGTTATACCAACTGCATTAAAGGCATCTTTTGCTTGTACTTGGTTCCATTGAGCAAAGGAACCACCTTGTAATAGTATTCCCATAAATGTCTCAACAATAGCAAACATTGCCATAAAAATACCAATGATCCATGTTATTGCCCTTCCTCCTCTCCATCCTGCCATGAAAAAAATTGTTAAAAAGTGTAGTGTAAGGAAAAAGAAAAATACCTGAACCCCCCAGAAATGCATTGATCTAAAGAAGAATCCTAGAGGTGATGTTTGGTACCATAACACCCCTTTTGATACCATAATAAATCCAGATAAGATTATCACAATAAGGCTTACTAACGTTATTATTCCAAACATGTAAACAAAAGATGATACATACACTGGTAGTTTATCTGGTAATATTTCGTCTATATCTACTTCCTTCTTTATTTTATCTCTTATGGCTTTTGTTATGTTCATCTTTACTTCTTGTTCCAAATGACGGATATGGGAGGAACATTGATGCTAAAAATACAATTATTATCAATACCATTATTCCGATGTCTATATATGCAGAATACGTTCCCATAAATTAATTGTATTTTTATAAAATTATTAAGTCAACAGTATATAAAAAATACTTATAGTATATGAAACTTTAATGCATATCTCTTTTTATGTTTGCATTATATTAATATTCGTTGTAAACTCCCGAATTAATTATGGATGATAGTATAAAAAATCAAGTATCAAATGGTAGAGTATTAAGGCAGGTATTATCTTTTGCCCTTATTGTTATGGTTATTGTTTTTCTTATCCTCTCTTTTAAAAATGGTTTTTCAAACAAAGGTGTTCCTAATGCTGTATCACAATATGGAAAATTTACTTTTATAGTTGATAAACATAATGGAGGAGTACAAACTTTTACATCATCTTTAACTGGAAATAAAGAAAATGCATTGGAAGCCATGCAGAAAATAGAGAAAAAAAACACCGATTTTAATTTTACAGACAAAATGTACTCCTTTGGGGCAGATATATTGTCAATAGACGGTTTTGCACCAAATCCTAATAAACAATATTGGGAATTTTGGGTTAATGGTAAATCAAGTAATGTTGGTGTCAGTGATTACTACATTAAGAAGGGAGATGTTTTAAAATTTTCTTTAGCTAATAGTTAAAGTTTATCATGGATATATTCTTTTTGGTTTTGTATATTACTGTTGGAATCTTATCAAGAACTGTTTTTCACACTTTGCCTAATGTAGAGTTTGTAACTGGTCTTTCAATTGCTGCTGGGTACTTTTTCCATAACAAAAAATTATCTTTTATAGTTCCTCTTTCTATTATGGCTATTACAGATTTTATTATTGGTAATAATATCATCTTTTTATTTACATGGTCTGCGTTTTTGATTGCTCCTTTGTTTAAATATATTGTCCTTGGTGTACAAAAAAACTTTAAAGGATATAGTGAATACTTTAAACTTTTTATATCATCAGAAGTTGCTGGCATATTATTCACACTGTTCTTTTTTTTGTGGACTAACTTTGGTGTAGTTATTACTACAGATATGTATCCTAAAAATATTATAGGTGTAGCAGAAAGCTACATAATGGGATTACCTTTTCTTGCAAATCAGCTTCTTGGAAATATTATTATAGTTCCCTTTATATTTGTATCAACAGCATTTATTGTGTTTTTGTATAGTAATAGAAAGTATATCCTCAAACGGGGAAAACCTAATCTACTTATGACTTTTTCAAAGTTATTTGACAAGCTTATTAGTATTGTTATAAAACATACTTAAAACTTAATTTTAAGCGCCCAAATTCAATATGATTACTAAAATAAAGAAGAGAGATGGCTCTATTGTTTCTTTTGATTTATCTAAAATCCAGGATGCTATTGTAAAGGCTGTAGAGGCTACAGAAGAATTTGATAAAACAATTTCTAAAATTCTTGCAGAAAAGGTTCTCAATATACTTGTGTATAAATTTAAAAATAAAATTCCTTCAGTTGAAGATATACAGGATACTGTTGAGACAATTCTTATTGCAGAGAATTATCCCAAAACTGCTAAGGCATACATTTTATATAGAGAAGAACATGCAAAAATAAGGGAAAGGCAAAAAGAAATATTACATGGTTTCACTACTAAATTACCATTTAGTGATAATGCTTTAATTGTTATTGCTGAAAGATATCTAAAAAGAGATGGAAAAACTGGGGATATTGTTGAATCTCCTGAGGGAATGTTTGAGAGAACTGCACGTACATTAGCAAATGCAGAGAAGGCATATGGAGTTTCTAAGGAAAATTTAGAAAAATATTATAAAGAGTTTCTTTCTGTCCTTGAAAATTTCGAATTTACTCCGGCAGGAAGGACATTAGCTAATGTTGGTTCTGATACTCCTCTTGTTGCAAACTGTATTGTTTTGCATATAGATGATAGTATGTCTGGTATTTTTCAAACCCTTAAGGATGCGGCTTTATTACAGCAGGCTGGTTCTGGGCTTGGATTTCCTTTCCACTTATTACGTCCTGCTGGTACACGTGCTGTAAGGTCAAAGGGTGTAGCTTCTGGGCCTGTCTCATTTTTAAGGGTATATAATGAAGCTTTTGGTGTTATAAAGCAACAAGGTCGTCATGGAGCCAATATGGCGGTTATGTCTGTTGAGCATCCTGACATATTAGATTTTATACATTGTAAGGAAATTGAAGGAGAAATACGGAATTTTAATGTTTCTGTTGGTATTACTGATAGATTTATGAAGGAAATAGCAAATGACTCAACTGAGCCATGGATTTGTGAGTTTAATGGAAAGAGGATGCCACCTCATAAAGTTACTAGAGATAAGCATGGAACAGTTGTTGATGTTGTTCCAGTAACAATGACAGCAAAAGAGATTTTTCAAGAAATTGTTTCCTCTGCGTGGGGAAATGGGGAACCAGGAATTATTTTTTTAGATACTGTAAATAAATCTAATCCTGTTCCTGGGCTTGGTAGAATTGAGGCATGCAATCCTTGTGGAGAACAATTCTTGCATGATGGAGATGTTTGTAACCTTGGATCTATTAATCTTGAAAAATTTGAAAAAAATCATAAATTGGATGAAGAAAAATTAGAAAAGGTTGTAAGGGTTGCAGTTAGGATGCTTGATAATGTAGTAGATCTTTCTGATTTTCCTGTTGAGAGGGTTAATAATACTTTTAGGGGAAATCGTAGGTTAGGTCTTGGTGTTATGGGTTTTGCAGATTTGCTATATCTTTTAGGTATTCCATATAACAGTGAGGATGGTTTTAAAATGGGGGAGAAGGTTATGAAGATTATTAATGAAACCGCTCATGATGAATCTCAAAAATTGGCAAAAGAAAAAGGTGTATTTCCAAATTTTAAACTTTCCGTATATGCAGAGAAGAAAATTAAAATGAGGAATGCAGCACTAACAACGGTAGCTCCAACAGGAACTATCTCAATGGTTTTTGATGTTGCAAGTGGGATGGAACCTTATTTTGCTCTTGTTTACTATAAGCAGGTTATGGGAGGAAAGAATCTGTATTATACTAATAAGCATCTAGAAAGGGTATTAAAAGAGAGAGGTATATATTCTGAAGAGCTTATAGCAAAGATAGCAGAAACTGGTTCTGTTCAGGGTATGAGTGATATCCCTAAAGATATTCGTGACACATTTGTTGTTGCTATGGATATCTCTGCAGAAGATCATATTAGAATGCAGGCTGCATTTCAAAAATATACAGACAATGCAATATCAAAAACATGTAATTTCCCTAATGATGCTACTCAGACAGAAGTTATGAAAGGGTATTTACTTGCTTGGAAACTTGGGTGTAAGGGTGTTACTGTATATAGAAATGGGTCAAGAGAAGAACAGGTATTAAATCTTGTATCCAAAGATGTAAAGAAAGATTCTGGTGATTCTCGTCCTTCAAATATTTGTCCAGAGTGTGGAGGAGATTTAGAAATAAAGGAAGGTTGTGCAACATGTGCTAATTGTGGCTATTCTTATTGTGCTTTATGAAAAGGCAGGGGCTTATTGTTGTAAATACTGGTGGAGGTAAAGGTAAAACTACTGCAGCTTTAGGGTTGATGTTACGTTCTTGTGGATATAATATGAGGGGGGTAATGATTCAGTTTATAAAAGGATCTTGGTTTTATGGAGAAAAGAAATCTTTTACAAGACTTTCTCCTAATTTTAAGCTCATAACTGCGGGTCGTGGTTTTGTAGGAATAATTGACGATAAGCTCCCTAGGGATGATCATAAAATTGCTGCAAAGAATGCCTTAGATATTTCACTAAAAGAGGTAAAGAATAGTGAAAATGATATTGTCGTTTTAGATGAGATTAATTATGCAGTAAACCTTGGTCTTATATCTGAAGATGATGTAATTTCTATTATAGATCAAAAATACCCATCTATTCATTTGGTTTTGACAGGAAACTTTGCAACAGAGAAAATTATTGGTCTTGCAGATACAGTCACAGAGATGAAGGAAATTAAACATGCATACCAAAAGGGGAAAAAAGCTCAAATAGGTGTTGATTATTAGTGTTTTTTATGGACGGTTTTTCAAAAACTATTGATGTATATAATAAGCATGCCCAAGATTTAGCAGTATATTTTGATGGTATTGGAAGTAGAGTTAATGATGTAAAGCAAGCCTTGTCTTTTGTAGAGAAAGATAACCCAAAGGTTATTGAGGTTGGGTGTGGAAATGGAAGAGATGCAAAGTCAATACTTCAATATACACATGATTATGCAGGTTTCGATGCCTCGTTTGGAATGGTGTCTATTGCCCGTAAATCTATTCCTGGAGTATCTTTCGAGGTTAGTGATTTTTTGACATATAAATACCCTCAACGGATTGACATAATTTTTGCTTTTGCATCTTTACTGCATTCTTCAAAAGTAAAAATTCATAAATTTTTTAGAAAAGTTTCTCCACATATGAGTAGTGGAGGGATAATATATATCTCTTTAAAATATGGTGATTATCATAAGGAAATCAAAAAGGATAAATTTGGTTCTCGTTTATTCTATTTTTATACTCCAGAAGATATTAAAACTTTGGCAGGAGTAAAGTATGAATTTTTATATACAGACTCGAGTATTATTGGACATACACAGTGGTTTGTGATTATTTTAAGAAAAAAGTAAAAGTTATATTTTTACTTTTGTTCTTTATTTCCAATATAACCATTTCTTCTAAGTTCCATGGCTAGTGTTATTATTCCAATAATACCTACTCCTCTAATTTTTTGTAATTCTCGAAGTGGTGTATCTATAAGTTGTTTAACTGTCATTATTCCTCCTTCTGGCATATGTGTTAATGTAATTGCTTTTCGTAATGCTTTGGGGAGGTCTAATTCATACAAAAATTTGGGGCTTTCTTCTTGTGTGAAAAATCTAAGAACACTATATACATTATAACCGTTTATTTGCCTTGTTATTGCTCTTGCCACTTTTAATGTATCACTTTCACCTTGCACCCATCCTGTTTTCAAATCTTCTTCAATTAGTGATTCAATTGCTTCCTCACCTTGTTTCTGTATTTGTTCTTGTAATTGTTTTCGTAACCTTTCTATCTGAACTCTTGTTTCCATAATCTTTAGAGCTTCTCTGACTGTCGTTTCTGAAACAATTGTTTGTTTTGCTATTTCTGGTATTTTTTTTTGTAAATCTTCTATAGAGTATCCTTCTTCTAAATGTCCTTGTAGCTGTATTAAAACCCTATGTTCTTTTGCTACTAAATATTCATGCCTGAGGACATTACCTATAGCCCCTATGTCTTGAGTAGTTTCTTCTTGTGCTATCCTATCTAATATTGGTAAAACATCTGATAACCGTGGTGATTGGATGCCATTTATTTCTCTCTGAAATCTCTTTGGTAATTGAGGAGGGATTAACCTGTCTCCTAAGAAAGTTGCTTCTGGTACTGGGGTAAAATGAATCTCTGGGGTAGTACCTTGAGTATCTGGAATAATTTCTGGTTCAGTATTGTTAGGTTTTCCTGTCTCATCTGTCATTGTACACACAATGGTATCATATAATACCTCCTTTGTGAATACTATGGGGGAATATCTTTTGTGTATGAGATGTTATATACTCTCCTCTGTATGGATTCTAAACTAAAGACACTGAAAAAACGATTATATGAAATAAAATATATATCTTCTGCAAGTTCTCTGCTTCATTGGGATAGTGAAGTATATCTTCCTCAAAATGGAGTTTCATCCAGAGCTATTACCAATTCTTTAATAGATGAGATATGTCATAAGAAATTACTAAAATTAGATGATGGAAATATTTTAACTGACCTTGTAAATGAATCTTCCAACCTGTCTTTAGAAGATGCTGCTATGGTTAGGGAAGCATTCAGAAATTTTGATAAAGGTCGGAAGTTTTCAAACTCTTTTGTAAAAAGATTATCTATATTATCAACAAAGTCTCACCATGTATGGATAGACGCTCGGAAGAAAAAGGACTTTTCTATGTATTCAAAGATTCTTGGAGAGATGATAGATATCCAGAAGGAAGCAGTAGATCTTTTAGGTTATGAAGATCACCCATATAATGCATTGATTGATGATTATGAGCCTGGTATGACTGTAAGTAAATTAGATACTATTTTTAATGGTTTAAGGGATTTCTTAGTACCTTTCATACGAAAAATAACTGATAAGAAGGTTTCATGGAACATTACTATGGACGGGAAGTTCTCTGTCTTAAAACAAAAGAAGCTGAATAGAGATATCCTTGATATTTTGGGATATGACCTTTCTTCTGGTAGATTGGATATTAGCACTCACCCCTTTACTGTAGAGATAGGTCCTCATGATGTTAGAGTTACTACAAGGTATTCCCCCAATGATCCAATATATGCCCTATATTCTAGTATTCATGAAGGTGGGCATGGAATATATACTCAGGGAGTTCCTGTAGAATACTTTGATGTCGGAATTGGTCATGGAGCTTCTCTGGGGGTTCACGAGTCTCAGTCTAGGATGTATGAAAATTTATTGGGTAGAAGTCTTCCTTTTATTAAACTATTACACGGATACATATTAAAATACTTTCCTGATTTTACAAAAACTCCAGATGATTTATACAGGATTATCAATCATGTAACCCCAGGATACATTAGGACAGAGTCTGATGAGGTGACATATAATTTACATATTATTATTAGGTATGAAATTGAAAAAAAATTAATAAGTGGAGATATAAAGGTTACTGAGTTACCTGAAGTATGGAATTCGAAAATGAAAGAATACTTAGGGGTTGATGTTCCTTCTGATGATTTGGGAGTACTACAAGATGTTCATTGGTCTTTGGGTAGTTTTGGATACTTTCCTACATATTCTATTGGTAATATATACTCTGCTCAAATATATAACACTATGTTAAAGGATATTCCTGAATTGAAAGAGGTTATTTCTTTAGATACATTAAAGAGTATGAAGGCCTGGCTTTATGAACACATTCATAAGTATGGTAGGGTATATATGGCAGAGGATTTAATTAAGAATGCTACAGGAGAAGGAATGAACACTTCTTACTTTAATAGCTATATAGAGGAGAAATATTCTAAATTATATAATTTAGTTTAATATTTTTACTTTAAAATTTTTTTATATGTTTTTTCCAATTCTTCCTTGGATATCCCTCTGTAATCGTGGGAGGATAAGTATCCTTGATATTGTTTGAAGTATTTGTCAATTGAACTTTCTATTGGTTCCCAATTCTCTATATTTGCTGTCCCATGCATTGGATATAGCTTTGCATGAACATGATCAACTCCAAACCCTTCAAATATCATTCCTGTCCTTCCTACATCTTCTAACTTACTATCTAATAATTTTGATACTTTTTTTACTGCACTCATTAAATTATGAAGCACATTGTCTGGGAGTTCTGCAAAGTAGCTAGGATAATGTTTTTTTGTTACAACAACAGTTACTCCTTCAGTGTTAGGAAATATTGAAAGGAAAGCTAAATTCAAATTATCTTCCCATACTTTATACGAAGATATATCTCCTTTGACAATTTTACAAAATATACAATTGTCCATATTGAGAATATTGTAGCATATTAATTTGGTTATTTTATGATACAATCATCCTATACAATTATGAAAGTATATAAATCTTCTTCTTTGGAGGATACAAAAAATATAGCGCTTAGTCTTTCTGATATCCTTAATGGTGATGAACTTTTATGTTTAAATGGGGATTTAGCATCTGGTAAGACTACATTTTTACAATATTTAGCATTGTCTTTGGGAGTTAAAGGTAATATATTATCTCCTACTTTTGTAATAAGATCTGATCATAAAGGTCAGAATGATTTATGGCTATATCATTTTGATTTATATCGTCTTGATTTTCAAAATGAAATAGAACCAACCGGTTTTTTTGATGTTTTGGGGAAAGGTATAGTTGCTGTAGAATGGGCTAATAAATTCCCTGAAGTGTTTTCTGATACTTCCAGATATGATATAAATTTTAGGATATTATCTGATACCGAAAGGTCAATTGAAATATGCAAATATTAATAATAGATGGAACTTCTGATATTATTTCTGCTTTCATTATATCTTCTAATTGGGAGGTTTTTGAGCCTGTTGTGTTTAAACAAAATAGGAGGGAAATATATAAAGCCCTAGATTCTTTATTCAGTAAAGTTAATATTTCTGATATTGATGTTATTGCATTTAATTGTGGCCCAGGTTCTTTTACTTGTACAAGGGCAACATTAGCATATCTGAAAGGTTTATCTCTTGGTTATCCAAATTTAAAATTTATTTCATTTTCGGGGTTTGATGTGCTTGAGAGTACTAATAAACCTTTGAGAATTAACGCTACAAGAGGTAAAGTGTATATTAAAAATGGTGATAAATATGAGATAGAAGTGAGTAATGATTTTTCTAATTTAGATTACAAAGCTTTCTTGAGAGTGATAAAACATAGAATAGAAAATGAAATTTTAGATAATATTGAGAAAGTTGGAGTTTTATACATTTCTAACTTATGAATATATTAGGGATTGAAACATCTTGTGATGATACTGGAGTTGCAATTGTTAAGGATGGTAGAAAAGTTGTTGCCTCCTCTTTATATACTCAAAAATCCCATAAAGATTTTGGAGGAGTAGTTCCTGAGATTGCATCAAGAATGCATTTAGAAGTGCTACCTGCTATGACGAAAGATGTTATAAAAAAATCAGGCAATTTTAAAATCGATAAGGTTGCAGTAACCCAGACCCCAGGCCTTTCTCCAGCACTTCTTGTAGGTATATCTTTTGCACATGGTCTGTCTAAGTCTTTAGGGGTTGACTTAATAGAGGTGAATCATTTATATGCTCATGTTTATGCTAACATAATGAGCTTTCCTGATATTATTTTTCCTCATATATCTCTTCTTGTATCAGGAGGTCATACTCAGATTTTAAAAGTATCTTCTCCTTGTAATATAGAAATTATTGGTACCACTGTAGATGATGCAGCGGGAGAAGCTTTTGATAAGGTTGCAAGGATGTTTAATCTTGGTTTTCCCGGTGGTCCTATTATTTCAAAACTATCTGAGGGGAGAAATTCTTCTTATGTAAATTTTCCTAGACCAATGATTGGTAGTGGGGATTTCAATTTTTCTTTTTCAGGTCTAAAAACTGCGGTTTCAAACTATAAAAGGACCCATGAAGTTAAAGATGATCTTCCTGATGTTCTTGCTTCTTTTGAAGAATCTGTGTGTGATATATTAACCAAAAAAACAATAAAGGCTGCTCAATTCTATGGAATTAAATGTATTACTTTATCAGGAGGGGTTGCTGCAAATAAAAAATTAAGAAATATGTTTTCTCACGTTGAATATTATTATCAGGTCGTTCTTTTTCGGGTCTGTTTTTCATTTTCATGTCCGATCTCATTATTTTAACCTAATTATTATATTATATTTCTT
>DAIDGT010000009.1:0-7339 GCA_027459825.1 bacterium | reverse complement strand
CCAGCTCTTTTTTTAAAGCTATTAAACCTTGTTTTGTATCTTTTGGGGGGTATATATGGTATTATATATGTTGTTAATGAATAGATTAATATGAATAAAGTATTACTTACAAAAGAAGGTTTAATAGCTTTAAAAAAAGAGCTGGATGATAGAACTGGTAAAAAAAGGGATGTAATTAATGCAAATGTAAATCTTGCAAGACAGGAGGGTGATTTGTCAGAGAATGAAGCATATTCTGCTGCAATCCTAGAGAGAGATTTAAATGAGGCAAGGATTAAAGAAATAGAGGAAATTCTTGAAAACTATAATCTTGTAGAGCAGACAGATAATGCTGGAATAATTCAGATTGGATCTGTAGTAGAAGTAAGATCTGATAAGGGTATGAAAACATTTACTATTGTTGGTGCATCAGAAAGTAATCCTTTAGAAAATAAAATTTCAACAGATTCTCCAATTGGAGAGCTTCTGCTTGGGAAGAAAGTTGGTGACTCCATAGTTGTTAATACAGAGATCTCCTCTGTGACCTACGAGATTGTTAATATTCAAAGTTAAAATATGTCTTTTTTAGATAAAATCTTTGATTCAAATCAAAAACAGTTAAGAAAACTGGAACCTTTTCTTAAAGAAATTTCTGCAAAAGAAAGTGATATCTCTTCTCTAAAAGATTCTCAAATAAAAGATAGAGTCTCTCAGTTAAAGGAAGATGGACGAAAGGTGCCAGATGATAAAGTTTCTGAATTTATAGATAATAATCTTGTAGAAGTTTTTGCTTTGGTTAGAGAAGCGACTAAGAGGGTCGCAAATATGAGGCATTTTGATGTGCAAATTATGGCAGGAGTTGCTCTTGCTCAGGGTAAGTTAACTGAAGTCAGTACTGGAGAAGGTAAAACTCTAATAGCAACACTCCCTCTTACTCTTTATTCACTTTTGGATAGAGGTGCACATATTGTAACTGTTAATGATTATCTTGCAAGAAGAGATGGTGAGTGGTGTGGACATATATATAATTTTTTGGGTCTTAGTGTTGGCATAATAACACCTACACAAGCATATAGATATGAAAGCTTAGAGACTCTTGAAAAGAAAGGTAAGAGTAAGGAATTGCTCAAATCTTCTCTTCCTAATGTTGTAAAACTAAATAATATGAATGGTGTCTTTTTGGTTGAATGTTCCAAAAAAGATGCTTATGCTTGTGATATTACGTATGGTACAAATAACGATTTAGGGTTTGACTACCTGCGTGACAACCTTGTGTATTCAAAACCCGATATGGTTATGAGAGATCTTTTCTTTTGTATAGTTGATGAAGCTGATTCTGTTCTAATTGATGAGGCGAGGACTCCTCTTATTATTTCTGATCCTGTAGTAGGTGAGAATCAAAAATATATACTTTTTGCAAGGTTAGCAAGTACACTTTCTGAAAAGGATGATTATGAACTTGATGAAAAAAATCAGGCAGTAACATTGACAGAGTCTGGAATAGATAAAGTTGAAAGGTTTTTAAAACTTGATGATATATGGAGTGATTATAGTATTACATATCATCTTGAGAATGCACTGAAGGCAAGAGCATTTTTTAAAAAGGATGATGAGTATATTCTAAAAGATGGAAAAGTTGTTATTGTAGATGAATTTACTGGCAGACTCATGCCTGATAGAAGATTTTCTGAGGGTCTGCATCAAGCTATTGAGGCCAAAGAGGGAGTTGAAGTTTTACAAGAAAGTAAAACTCTTGCAACAATTACATTCCAGAATTTCTTTAGATTGTATAAATATCTATCAGGTATGACAGGTACTGCACTTACAGAGGCTGAAGAATTTTTTAAAATATACAAACTTGATGTTATTGTTATTCCTACAAATAAACCTAATATAAGGATTGATAGTCCAGATAGGGTTTATCGTAATAGAAAGGCTAAATTTAATGCAGTAATAGAGGAGATTGAAGATTTGCACAGCAAAGGGGTCCCTATTCTTGTTGGTACTACTTCTGTTGAAGCATCTGAGGAATTATCGTTAATGTTGAAGTCAAAGGGAATTTCGCATAATGTTTTAAATGCAAAATATTATGATAAGGAAGCCCATATTATTTCACATGCAGGAGAAAAATCTCAAGTTACAATTGCAACAAACATGGCGGGTAGAGGGACAGATATCGTATTGGGTGATGGAGTAAAAGATCTTGGAGGTTTGCATGTTATTGGTACACAAAGGCATGAGTCAAGAAGAATTGATAATCAGCTCAGGGGTAGATCTGGTAGACAAGGTGATCCAGGGTATACGAGATTTTATGTATCTTTGGATGATGATTTGATGAGAATATTTGGTGGTGAGTCTGTTGCTAGAATTTTGGGTGGTATTGGTATATCAGAAGATATTCCAATTGAATCTAGATTAATAACAAGACAGATTGAGTCTGCTCAAAAAAAAGTTGAAGGTCATAATTTTGATATAAGAAAGACTTTGGTCGACTATGATGATGTTATGAATAAACATAGAGAGGTGATCTATGCAAGAAGAAGAAAATTTTTAAATATGATGTCTGACACAAAATCAGATTATAAATCTTTTGTGATGGAGAGAATAGAAAACCAGATACAGGGAATTATGAACTCTCATGTAGATGTGTCTTTTGACGAATCTATTCTAAATACTATAATTACTGAGTTTTTTGCAGTTGTTCCTAAAAATTTAGTAGAAGCCCTTTTAGTAAATTCTTCTTCGAATCTCGATGAGTGGAAATTACTGATTCTAAAAAGTGATAAACAATATGAAAAACTTCATGACAATTTAGTCCTTCTTGCAGAAGAGGCTTTTGAATATCAGGAGGAAATTTTTGGGGATGATGTATATAGGAAAATTGTAAATGATGTATATTTACAAGTAATCTCCTTTCTATGGACAGATCATATTGATGCTATGAATTATTTACAACAAAGTATACGGCTTCAGGGATATGCTCAGGTTGATCCTTTAACTGCATATAAGTCAGAGGCTTTTAATATGTTTGATAGATTAATTAACTCTATTGACTTTGATTTTTCCAGACGAGTCTTTTATGTGCAAAAAGTAGATGTTCCAAATACTCAAATAGTTGAAGGTCCATCTTCTAATCAAATAAAATCTCAACCTCATAAGTTAGGTAGAAATGATCCTTGTTTTTGTGGGTCTGGTAAAAAATATAAAAATTGCCATGGTAAAAAGTAGTGTCCCCTGCTCTATTTCTAAAAATTATACTCAGTTTTATGTAGTTGTTGGGGTATAATATTTGTTGTGTTATAATTTTTTTAATTATTTTATTTTGAACTATTTTTATAACCCCTCTTTACTTCTTATTCTATAGGTTATGAGTGATTTTAATTTATATATACTACTACACGATATTAGGAGTGCCTTTAATGTGGGGTCAATTTTTAGAACGGCTGATTGTGTTGGTGCTAAAAAAATATTTCTCACAGGATATACTCCTACTCCTGAAAATTTTAGACTTGAAAAAACAGCCCTTGGTGCTTTACAGTTTGTTGAGTGGGAATATTTTGAAGACCCTATGGAAGTTATAAAAAAGCTTAAAGATGATGGGGTTCCTTTATATGCTGCAGAGCAGACAGGTAATAGTATTAATTATACTTCTATTACATACCCTTCAACTTTGTGTCTTGCTGTAGGGAATGAAATAAGCGGTGTTGAAGATAATATTCTGGATATGGCAGATAAAATAGTGGAAATCCCTGTTTATGGTAAAAAGAATTCTTTAAATGTCGCTACTGCGTTTGGTATTTTGGCTTACCAGATAAGAAATTGCTCTGATTGATTTTTATATTATATGATGTAATAATAATCGCATCAGTAATGAATTAACTCAATGAAAATCATTTATTATTTCACTTTGGCAAATTTAAAAATGGCTATACGAAATAGAGCTAGTTTTATGTGGTCTCTATTTTTCCCTCTAATATTAATGGTTGTATTTGGTATTTTTACAGCAACGACTTCTGAAGCTCTGAGGGTATCTGTTGTATCACCTCCTTCTGCAGCTTCATTTGTTACAAGTCATCTTAATCTTATAAAGGATATACATGATATACATGTTGTTAGATCAGAGAATTTGGCTAGTGATATTCGTAGATTAAATAATGGAGGAATTGATTTGGTAGTTGATATAGGTCAAAAAGTGGTTGATAAGAATATTCAGTATAAAATGACTTTTTACATGAATGAAGGTTTACAGACTTATCCTTATGTAGAATATTTAGTTGAGCAGATTAAGTTTGCTTTTCTTAAAAATTTAAATAATATAGACAATAATTTAATTTCTTTTTATGTTAATTCCGGTAGGTCTTCTTCAGATTATAACTATATTGCCTATCTTACTCCTGGAGTTATTGCGTTTTCTGTAATGAATGGTGTTTTATTTGCAGTGATAGTAATACTTATTACATATAAAGAGGAGGATATTCTTAGTAGGATATTTATGACCCCTCTTACAAAATTTCAATTTTTAGTTAGTATAATAATAAATAGATTAATTCTTGCACTAATGCAGGTTGCGATACTCATGTTTGTAGCTTTATACATATATCATGTCAAACCAGTTGGAAATCTATTTAGTTTAATGGTAATTATAACATTGGGGGCTCTTGTATTTATTGCACTTGCTATGTTTCTTTCATCCGTTGTAAATAAGGTTGAAACTGCTATGCCACTTGCAAACTTTATTACACTACCTATGCTGTTTTTATCTGGATTATTCTTTCCTTTATCATCTCTCCCTTTTGTAATAAGACAAATTGCTCAATATTTTCCTTTAACATACTTTATCGATGCATTGAGAAATGTTTATATAAATGGGGTATCATTATTTGCAGTAAAGTACGATATTCTTGCAATGGTTGGATGGATAGCTATCTTTTTTATTTTAAATACTATATTTTTGAGATTAGAGTAAACTTTATGCGGCAGTATCAATGACATTCTTTTGTATATTGTTGACTATATTTACAAGTCCTCTTACTCTGTCTTTGAACTCATCCATATTTTTAGGTTCAGTACTGGATATAAACCTCTTTCCATCTATTTCATATAAAACTATATTTGTGGGCATAATCATATTAATATTAGGATCTTCCTCCGTGACTGAATATGTGTATGGAATACTGTAAAACCCCATAAGATAGTATGACGAAAAGTTTTGATTTAATTTTTCATTTGCAAGAGATCTCATATCCATGTCAAATAAAGAATAAAATCCATGTTTTTTAAACTCTTGTTGTATTGCAGATTTTAGCTCATCAATAGTCTTATTTGTTTCTCTTGTATACCCTATTTTTTTATTCATGACACATGCATAAAGTAATGTAAAATGATTACCAAATAAATATATAACATTTGAATTTTAAATACAACCTTTTTGGAATATTTAACTTGCGTGACTTTCTATTTGGGTATATAAAGTTGTTGCCTTTATTGTATCTATTAATGCTTTTAATCTTTGTTTTCTTTCTTCTTCAGATAAGGTTTGTATTTGTATTTCTTCTCTTCTTCTTTCTGCTTCTTGTCTCAGTGCTAGGATGAATACTCGTTGTGCTTTACTGTTACCCGTAATTGACTTCTCGCTATTTCGTGTATTTTCTGGTGTTTCAAATCTCGAATTTGCCTTTATTGCATTTAGTATTCTTCTATTTTCTTCTCGTAAAGATATTACTGCTTCTGCTGCTTCTTCTATAGTTGATTGTTTTTCTGGTTCTATTGTAATAAGAGTATGTGGATCATAATATGAAATACCTTCAAATACCTGATCCAATAGATCACTGACTTCTTGTCTTCTTTGTTTTTCTAAAATCTCGTTTTCTGGCACACTTGTACCTGCATTTAATGATTCCATAATTAATTTCTATATTAATTCCCATACTATAAAATAATTATATCACATATATTTTCAAGGACATAATAGATCAGTTGTTTTATTGTCTCATGATATGCTATAAGTGTGTTATATATGTTTGACTTGGACTATATTGTAAAGAATAAATCAAAGTATTTAGATGGCTTAAGGCTTAGGGGCATTAAACTAGATTTAGACCTTATCTTGGATTTAAATGATAAAAGAATAAAACTTCAGCAAGAGTATGAGGAAGTACAACGCAGGAGAAATGAAGTTGCAGAAATAATGAAAGGTGGTATTAAAGATAAGGAAAAGTATATAAAGGAAGGAAAAGGTCTTAAGGAAAAATCTCTTAATGTTCAAGATAAACTTGAGTCAGTAACTTCTGAGCTTAAAGATAAGGTATATGTGCTTCCAAATTTTGTAGAAGACGATGTCCCTCATGGAAAGGATGAGTCGGATAATGTTGTTGTTAAAAAGGTAGGTAAAATTAAAAATTTTGATTTTAAACCTTTAAACCATTGGGAAATTGGAGAGCGTCTAAATCTTATTGATCCTATTCGTGCTGCTAAGGTTTCAGGGTCACGTTTTGTATATCTAAAGGGTAATTTAGTAATATTACAATTCGCGCTTTTAAATTTTATGATGAGTATTTTGACTAATGAAGATAAACTTAAAGAGATAATTGCAGATGCCAATATTAATACTTCTTCCAAGCCTTTTATTCCTGTATTACCTCCAGTTTTTGTTAAATCTGAGGTTATGTATGGAATGGGGAGATTAGAACCTAAGGATGAAAGATATTATGTTCCAAGTGATGATCTCTATCTTGTTGGTAGTGCAGAACACTCTCTTGGATCAATGCATAAGGATGAAATTTTAGAATCGACTGATTTGCCTTTAAGATATGTAGGGTATTCTACATCTTTTAGACGAGAGGCAGGATCCTATGGTAAAGATATGAAAGGCATATTGAGACTTCATCATTTTGATAAACTAGAAATGGAAACTTTTTCAGATGCTAAATCAGGAAGATCAGAGCAAGATTTGCTTATTGCTATAGAAGAGTATCTCGTAAAATCTTTAAATTTGCCATATAGAGTAATTTCTATATGTTCAGGGGATCTTGGTATTCCCGATGCAAGGCAGTTTGATATTGAAGTCTATTTTCCTGGAGAAGAGAAGTATAGAGAAACACATACATCTGATTATATGTCTGACTATCAGTCAAGAAGGTTAAAAATTAGATACAGAGATCATAATGGAAATCTTGTATATGCCCATATGAATGATGCTACTTCATTTGCTGCAGGTCGTCTTATTGCTGCAATTATGGAAAATTACCAAACAAAGGATGGTAGAGTAGAGATTCCTGAAGTACTGAGACCTTATATGTACGGTATTAGTTTAATTTAGTTTATTATATAAATTTATGAGTATTATTTTTAAAACAGATAA